>JBJOHE010000190.1:0-8539 GCA_046047895.1 Planctomycetota bacterium
TCCGAGAGGCAACCGGCCTGCGTTCTTGAGCGTGGCGGGCATGAGAAGCGATCCTCAGCCGCCGCATCCAAGGGCAGGAGAGACATCCAAGAAGCCCGAACGGCTGAGAACTCTCAGCAAAAGGGCTGCAAGAAGGCTCGGTTCAACTCGGCATCGCGTTGGCCCGCGGGGCGTGGGCCAGAAAGGCCGCCTCGCGGGGCAAAACCATTTCCCGCAGGAAACGGTCAACAGCGGTGGGAGGAACTCACGAGCAACTCAGTTGGAGGGAAGATCCGTCAACAACAACTGAGCCAATCATAGAAATGGCGGCGACCGACCGCTATCACTTTTAGGACACGAGTATCGCGCTTAGGACGCCGTTTTTCATTTTTCTTGGGCCACCACCCGGCTGCGAGCCAGGGTTTCAGACGGGAACTCGCCGTAGCGGCGGCGGTAGTGGCTGGAAAACAGGCTCAGGTGCCGATAGCCCACCGCGTAGGCGACCTCGGTCACGGTGGCGTCGGAGGCAGGCTCCCGCAGCAGATGATTGGCCCGCTCCAGCCGCAGCGACCGCACAAACTCCTGCGGCGTGCAGCCGATACGGGCGAAGAGCCGCGTGAGGGCCTTGGTGGAGAGGCCGACTGCACCGGCCAACTCGGAAACGAGGATCTGGCCCGCCAGATGGCTTTGCACCCACTGCCTGATGGGCTCCAGCTCGCAACTCGCCTGGAGGCTGGCTGCCTCGCCCGCAGGTGCGGCCGCCGCAGCCACAACCGCTCGAATCAGCTCCTGTTCCTGCCTCCGCAGCGTCGCCGGCACTGTGAGCAGACGATCCTTGAGCGGCAGCTGCTGAAGGGCAGGCAGGACCTTACTGCGGTTGGCCGAGGTGGCCAGCCGCACGGCCAGCCGCCGAACCTCCGCCGCCGCTGCCTCTGGCAAGACAGTGTGGCTGGGAACCGGAAGGCTCGCAGCCGCAGCCGCCCGCCGAACCGCTCCCGCGTCGAGGTCAACCACCAGGCACCGCACCGGCGACGCCTCAAACCGCTCGCCACATTCCGGGGCCTTCAGCAGCGGCCGCAGCGGCGACCCGCGATACTCACACCCGGCAACCCGAATCTCCACGCTGCCGTCGAGCGGCAGAAAGAGCACGTAGCCTTTGTCCGCCTCATGGGGCGTCATCCGAATGCGGGTGGTGCAGCGGACGTAGGTCAGCGCCGTGTTCGCCACCGCCGCCCGATAGACCTCAACGGCGTAGTCTTCCGGCCCCAGCACCTCGCTGGCATGGCCCGGCCAAAAAGCTGCCGTCCGGCGCTGGGCCTCGGTGAGGTCCTGCGTCGAAAACAGTGGAAAATGGCTCAAAAGCGGCGGGGAACGCCGGGGCATCAAACATCCTTCCGTATCACGCTGGCACTCGCCCGCTGCTCCATCCGGGAAAACCAGCCGTTGCGGCGCTGCGAAATTGGATCCGAGCATGCCGCATAGACGAGGCTGCACTCCCTCCACGAGACCATACCACAGCCACCCATGGGGGCGGCCTGAGCTGTTCCTTCGGCGGTGCACGGTGAGCGAGCTGAAGACTCTACGCCGTGGGCCGGGAACTTCGGCTCGGTATCCGTGCACCCGGCGGGAGCGAGCCCGGGCAACTCACCGCGCGGAGGGGTCAGCACCCTGTTCCTAAACCCTCATATTCCCTGGGTGCAGGAAAACCAACTCGGTCGGGGTGTCTCACTCGGGGGCGGTCCTGCCCAACGCCCGGAGTCTCCATGCCGGCACTCGGGGGCTTTGATGAGGGCTTCCCGCTGATTTATTCCTGCTGGCTGGCGAGGATCGCGATCAGCCGGAAGAGATCGGCAGCGGATGTGCGGCGGGGGGGCGTGAGTGAAGCCGACAAGGAGGCCTGTTCGGGCCTCGCGGCCGAATGGGCCGGGGCGAGTGAGAGCGTGACGTCGAGCCAGTAGCTGCCGAGCGAACCTGGCCGGCCGCTGCCGGCGGAGTCGGGTCGGTAGCCGCTGTTGCGGAATCCTGAGACCCCGACGTAATACATGCCCGGCGCCCTGGCGGTGAACGCCAGGAAACTGTTCGTCCAGCCGGCTGCGTCGTCATCGGCCGCGAGTTCTCGGCCCGCGGCGTCGAAGAGCCGCAGATAGCTGTCGAGCAGGCCGCCCGCCACCGCCGTGCTCGTGAGCGTGAGCGATTGGCCTGCCGCGAGGCCTACGCTGAACATGTCGACGTCCCGGGGGCCGTGGAGGCCGTCGCCGATGATTCCGACCACGCGGATGGCCCCGCCGGGCCCGATGGAGAGCGGCTCGGCGGCGGCGAGTGAGTCGTTCGTGTCGGAGGCGGCGCCGGTGGCGGCGGGCGTGCGGTAGAGATCGAGCTGGTAGCTGCCAATCGAGCCCGCCGCCTGGCCCTCCCCCGACACCACGGAATACCGGCGGTTGCCGTAGCCCGACACGCCCACGTAGTAGCTGCCGGGCTCGGTCGCGACGAAGGCCAGGCCGCTGTCGAGCGAGCCCTGGAAGTCGTCGTTGGCGGCGAGTTCGGTGCCGGCTGAGTCGAAGAGCCGGAGGGACGAGTCGAGCGGCGAGCCGATGAGGCTGGCCCGGAGGGCCAGTTCGAGCAGGTCGCCGGCAGCGAGTGACACGGCGTAGAGGTCGACATCGCTGGCGACGAAGGGGCCGTCGCCGATCAGACCGGTGACGCTGGCGGTGGTCCGGCCGGCGGCCAGCCCCACCACCGCCTCGGCGATCGTGCTGCCGGGCTCCCGCGGCGGGAACGGTGTGGGCACGAACGCCGAGAGCGCCACGTCGAGCCGGAAGCGGCCGGTCGCCCCGGGGCTGCCCGAGCCGCCGACCAGCGGCGAGTAGTCGGCATTGCCGCGGCCGGACACGCCGATGAAGTAGCTCGCCGATTCGGGGGCGATGAAGGCGAGACCATCCTCGAGCGGCCCGCCGGCCGCCAGTTCCTCCCCTGCGACATCGAATACCCGCAATTGGCCGGCGAACCCGCCGTCGAGGAGCTCGGCGATCACCGCGAGTTCCACCCGCTGGCCGACGAGCAGCGAGAGGCCGAAGACGTCCACGTCGCGCGCGGCGTGATCGCCGTCGCCGATTTCGCCCTCGAGGCTCGTCGCCCCTTCGAGGATCGGCACGGGTATGGCCTCGAAGATCGTGTCGTTCGGCTCGCCGTTGGGCACGGAGCGGCGGAGGCGGATCTCGTAGGGGCCGGTCGAGCTGGCGACCGCGCCGTCGCCCGTCTCGGGCGAGTAGAAGGCATTGCCGTGGCCCGACACGCCCAGGACGTAGCCCCCCGCGACCGGGGCCACGAAACTCAGGCTGCTGTCTGGCGAGCTGCCGCTGTCATCGTTCGATGCCCACAGGGACCCGCCGGCATCGAACAGCATGAGGAAAGAATCGAGCGACGACCCCGTTGCCGCGGCGGTGATCTGCACATCGAGCAGGTCACCAGCCTCGAGCATGAAGGCGAAGAGATCGACATCCCGCGGGCCGTTCTCGCCGTCGCCGATCACGCCGGCAAACTGGCTCTCGTCGCCGTCCTCGAAGGCGGGGGTGGCGGTGGCGAGCGTGTCATTCGGCTCGAGTGGGGCCGGGGGCGGGGTGCGGACGACGAAGCCGACGGTGGCATCGCTGCCGCCGCGGAGGGCTTCGCCCGCGAGGTTCTGGATCGGCGTCGGGCCTGTGCCGCGGATCGTGAGCCGGTAGGCCCCGTCGGCGATTGGCCCGCCGAGGTCGATCACGACCGTGCCCGGAGATGATTGGGCGATCCCCGCCGGCGGGATCGCCACCTCGAGATCGTCGGCGGTGTCCCAGGCATCATCGCTCCCCGCGCCGACGAGCCTGAAATTCTCCGGCACGAGCGAGGCCGCCAGGATCTCTTCGTTGAAGACCAGCTCCAGCTGCGACACCGGCGGCGGCACCACGCCGCCGGGCAGCAGGGAGACCAGCCGCGGGCCCGCGAGCGGCGCGATCTGGTCGAGGGCCGCCGCTGCGTCGAGCCGGCCGCCGGTCGCCGTGTCGCCGGCGAGGGCGGGAAGGGGCACGGCCGTTTCAATGATCGCCGCCCGGAGCTCCTCCGCCGTGGCCTGCGGGTTGGCGGCGGCCAGCAGGCCGACCACGCCCGAGACGTGGGGCGCGGCCATCGAGGTGCCGCTGAAGCTCGCGTAGCCGCCGCCGGGGATCGATGAATAGACGTCGACTCCCGGAGCCGCCAGGTCGACACTCGTGCGGCCGACGTTGGAAAAGCTCGCCAGCTGGCCGGCATGGTCGAGCGCCGCGACCGAGATCACGTTGGGCAGGTCGTAGCTCGCCGGGTAGGCCGGCGCAATGTCGTTGTCGGAGCCGTCGTTGCCCGCCGCCGCCACGAAGAGCATCCCGGCGTCGTCGTGTCGGGCGATCGCCGACCGCAGCGCCGCCGAATAGCCGCCGCCCCCCCAGCTGTTGTTCGTCGCCACGATGTTGACCCCGGCGGCTCGCAGGGTGGTGGCGTAGTTGAGGGCCGCGATCGCTCCGGCGGTCGAGCCGAAGCCCCATTCGTCGAGGAACTTGAGCGGCAGGATCGAGACCTCCCAATTGACCCCTGCGACCCCGCGGCCGTCGTTGCCGACTCCGCCGATCGTGCCGGCGACGTGGGTGCCATGGCCGTTGCCGTCGTCCGGAGTGTTGTCATTGGCCACGAAGTCCCAGCCGCTGACGTCGTCGACGTAGCCGTTGCGGTCGTCGTCGATCCCGTTGCCCGGAATCTCGCCTGGATTCCGCCAGATGTTGGCCGCCAGATCGGGATGGCTGATGTCGACCCCCGAGTCGACCACCGCGATCACGACGCTGCGGGAGCCGGTGGTGATGTCCCAGGCTTCGGGGGCGTTGATGTCCACCCCGGCCTGGCCGCCGGTCTGCCCCGTGTTCGAAAGCCCCCAGAGCAGTTCGAAACTCGGGTCGTTGGGCAGCCGGGTGGGGGCGAGGGCGAAGTCGGGCTCGAACGAGGTCACTCCCGGCGTGACCGTCGCCCACCGGGAGACCTCGACGCCGCTCGCACCATGCGTGCCCAATGAGAAAAACCCGCCGCCCAGATCGGTGACGCTCCAGCCTGGCTCCACCGGGGGCAGCGCGGCGGTCGCCGTCTCGTAGCCGACGATCCAGCGATCCTGAAAGGCCACCGCGGCCTGGCCCTGCCAACTGATCTCACCGACGGTTCCGGCGGAGAACGCCGAGAAGTCGGCCGAGAGCACCAGCCGCGGTTCGAGCCGCTCGGCGGCGAGGCAGACGCGGCGGCGACGGCGCATGGGAAACCCTCCGTGCAACCAACATACGTTATTCCCGCGGCATCAACCCGGGCCAGGCGGTCGCGAGCCGGTCGACGGGCGGCAGTTCCAGCCGGGTGCCCGGCACGAGCGAGATCCGGGGATCGCGGGCCCGGTTCCAGGCGAAGAGGGCGCGGTAGAGCCGGCCGTCGCCGTAGGTGCGTTCCGCGAGCGACCACCAGGAGTCGCCGGGTTCGGCCACGTACCCCGCCGGGGTAAAGGCTGCCGCTGACGCCACGACGGGGGCGGGGGGCGGGACGAGATCGTGCGCCGAAGACTCAGACGCTGTCGAAGCACGCTCGGCCGTGGCAGGCGGCAACTCGCGTTCGACCTCGAACGCGGCTGGCGACACGAAGGGATCCCGCACTGCCGCTGACTCCGGGATCGGATCGGAGGGAGCCGCCATCGTTGAGGCGGGGATCGAGGCGATGACGGGCGGATCGGGGTCGCCGGCAATCGGCTCGGGCCGAAACTCGGCGACTGGCGTGAAGCGGCTCACAGGAATCTCGGCAGCATGAGGCGGGGCGATTTCGGCCGGCTCAAAGTCGCCGCGGGCCGGCAGCGAAAGCGCGGGGGGCTCGACGAGTTCCTGGACCTCTGTCGTGGACAGATCACCGTGAATATCCGGGCCGGCGCCGACCGGTGGCCGCGGCACGAAGAGTTTCATCGAGACGACGCCCACCAGCACGCCGGTGAGGAGCCCGAGCAGCGCGAGGAGCAGCTTGGCTTCGCGACCCATGAAGTCTGCCGAAGAAAAAGGGGGCGAGTGCGGGGGGACGAGACGGGATTGTGGAAAAACCGGCGTGTCGGGGCCAGATCGGCTGCGATGTTTGCCCAGGAATCCCCCGGGAGAATCGCAGCGCAGCCGGGGCCAGTGACAGCCCACGACGCGAGGCCGGGGGCTCCGGGCCATTGGGCGAAACCGCCCCGCCTCACCAGTCCCTGGCCGCCGCCTTCCTCGTTGACCTGGATTGCCTAGACCGTATTCGGAATGGCTTGGGCGGAGAATCGGCAGGCTGGGCAACGGAGGCGAGGGGGTCGGCAAATGCTGCGAGGAGCATCCGGGCGTATCGCCTTCCCCATGCCCCTACGCAAACGTGATCTGGCGGTCGACGTCGATCCGGCACCCGTCAGCGAGCGTCAGGGAAAAGTTTTTTGCCACCGCGATATCACCTGAGTGATCGAGGAAGATGCCTTGGTCGCCGAGCTCCAGCCACTCGATCGTCTTCTTCACCGGATCAACCAGCAGGTAGTGGCCGACACCGGCACGTTCATACAGGATTCGCTTCGCGTTGCGGTCCTTTTCGGCAGTCGCGTCGCTGAGAATCTCGATCGCCAGCGCCGGCGGTCGCTCGAGATGCCGGCCCGGCTGGCCACCGCAGACCACCATTACATCAGGCCGCACCACGGTGTCGTCGCTGACGATCCAATCGAGTCCGGCGTATGTGGCACACGAGCAGCCCTGTGCCTGCAGACACGACTCGATTTGAAACACGAGTTTGGCCGCCGCCCGCTCGTGTGGCCCGAGCGGCGAAGGACTCATGGCCACGGCGGTACCGTTCCAAAGCTCCCAGTCGCCCTCCCACTGGAGGTAGTCGGCGACCGAATAATGCGGCTGGTACCGCGGTGCGGTGGACATGCCGAGAGTGTACAAAGAGGCAGTTTCGAGAGCAAGCAGGAGGATGCCGCTCGCTCCGCCAACGCTCGCGCTCCTGCCTTTGCCGCCTCCGAGCCGGCGATCCACGGAAGCCGCATGCGATTTAGGTTTCTTTGCCCGCGGCGGCGAGCGCCGCCACACGAAGCTTCGCCGACCGGCTCCGTGGATTTCGCAGCACTTCGCTCTCGCTCGCCTCCACCGGTCCCTTCGTCAGCGGCTCCCAGACCTGCCGATTGCGAAACGCCTCCTTCACCAGCCGGTCTTCGAGCGAATGAAACGCGATCACCGCCAGTCGGCCACCGGGGCGAAGCCGCGCGGGAATCCGTTCCAGGGCGATCCTCAGACTCTTGAGCTCTTCGTTGACCGCGATGCGGAGCGCCTGGAACGTCCGGGTGGCGGGATGGATTCGCGGCGGAGGATGCTGCCGGGGAACCGCGCTCGTGACGAGCTGGGCGAACTCCCGGGCCGAGCGGATCGGTGCCTTCTCGCGGGCGGTGGCGATCCGGCGGGCGATCCGCCGGCTGTACCGCTCCTCGCCAAACTCATAAATGATGTCGGCGAGCGTCTCAGGCCGCATCCGGTTCACGAGCCGCCAGGCGGGCTCGCCTTCGGTGGGATCGAATCGAAGATCAAGCGGCCCTTCGGAGTCGAAGGAAAAGCCTCGCTCCTGATCGGCCAGCTGATCGCTCGACAGCCCGACATCGAGCAGCACCCGGTCCACGGCATCGATTTCCAACGCGTCGAGCACCTCGGGAATGTCGCGGAAGTTGGCCTGGGCGAACCGCACGGGCATCCCGGCGAGTTCTCGCGCCCCGCGTTCGATCGCGAGCGGGTCGCGGTCGATCCCGATCACGAGGCCGGTCGGCCCGACCAGATCGGCGAACAGCCGGGTGTGGCCGCCTCCTCCGAATGTGCCATCGACAATCCGCATTCCAGGCTGGATGTCGAAATGGGCGATCACCTCGGCGGCGAGAACGGGCGTATGGATGCTGGCTCCGGAGGGCATCACCTGATTCTACCGAACCCGACCAGATGGAGCCTCGCCCTTCTGCGTACATTGCTGCTCATGGGCGACGCCGATCTCTACGACTACGACCTGCCTCGGGAATTGATCGCCCAGCGGCCACTCGCTGATCGGGCGGCCGCGCGGCTCCTCGTCGTGCGGCGGCGGGAAGAGTCGATCGAGCACCGGGAGGTGCGGGATCTGCCCGACCTGCTCGCGGCCGGCGATCTGCTCGTGGTCAACGACACCCGGGTCGTGCCCGCGCGGCTTGTCGGTCGACGGGCCGCCACGGCTGGGAAGTGGGAGGGGCTCTTCCTTACGATCGAGCCTGACGGGCCACAGGCCGGATCCTGGCGGATCCTGGCGCAGACCAGGGGCCGACCGGTCGCAGGCGAACGGATCGTGCTCGTGGATCGGGCCGGCCGCGACGCGGCCGAGCTCGTACTCGAAGGCCGGGCCGAGGGCGGAGCATGGCTCGTGCGGCCCGCTGGCGACGAGCCGATCGAGTCGCTCCTGATGCGGGCCGGCCGGGTGCCGCTGCCTGGTTACATCCGTGGCGGCCTCGACGAAC
The DNA here is from genome assembly GCA_046047895.1 of Planctomycetota bacterium. Taxonomy (GTDB): domain Bacteria; phylum Planctomycetota; class Planctomycetia; order Pirellulales; family UBA1268; genus QWPN01. The sequence goes on from JBJOHE010000190.1 coordinate 8,528, forward strand.
CGGGCGACATCG
>JBJOHE010000191.1:0-5973 GCA_046047895.1 Planctomycetota bacterium
GGTCTCTCCCAGCGGAATGTAGCCGTTGCTCCGGAGATTGCCGTAGTCGGTCAGCCATTCGCCCGAGACGCCGATCTGGTTGTAGACGTGGCCGAATTGACCAAAGGAGGCGCCTTCCATCCCTGCGACGGGGTATTGGTTGAGGTCTCCGTCGTAGTCCCAGTACACACCCACGCCCAGGAGCGTCCCGCCGATGAACTGCTTTCGGACGGCCCCGACATTTGAGAAAAAGCCGCCATAGACGGACAGGTGGCTTCGAAGGTCAGCCGCCCAGAGGCCGCCGAGATCGTCTTCGCCGTAGGGAATGAACCCGCCGAGCGTCATGTAGCTTCCGTTGTAGCCCAGGCCGCGATCAGCGGCGTTGATGCCGTAATACAGCCAGCCCGGCCCGTTTTCCGCGAGCCCGGCAAAACTCGTTGCCGCGTTCCCGAGAATGCCTCCGGCCGGAGCCATCGCCGTCTGACCCATCTGGGCGAACGCGTCAAGCGGGAACGATGCGGTACCGGCGGCGACGAGGGCCAGGGTGGCCGCTCGGCGAACGCGACGCTGCCAGGCGCGGATTCGCTCGCGGAATCCCCGGGGGCGACGGGCAGGGCGGGGTGTCGGGCAGACGTCGGAGTGGCTCATCGGAGTCGCTTCCCTGGCGTAGGCTGTCTGCCGGGAGGGGGGTCCCGCCCGAAGAAACAGCATGATCGTCAGGAGTGATCGACTCGCTGCCACCGGCGCGTTGAGACTTTTCCGGAGATGCTCCGGAAACGGCAGGCTTACCGGCCTCGCCCCGGTTTGCCAGGCTTGCCTCACGTGAACCATCGCCGAGTGGCGCACCGGCCCGGTGGCGGCAAAAGTCGCGTCGCTGGGCGAGGATACGCCCTCATGCTCCGCGAGCGTTCGCCGACCCCCGAGCCTGCCCAGGCATGATCGAGAATCCGGCTCGCGGGCCGGCAAAAGTCGCGTCGCTCACCGTCGATACGCCCTCATGCTCTGCGAGCGTTCGCCGGCCCCCGAGCCTCGCCCGGTCAGCCGTCGACCTGGAATCGGCTGACGGTGTCGGCCAGGCCGTCGACGGCAAGCACCATCTGCTGGCTGGCCTCCCGGAATTCCCGGAGGGTGTCGGCGGCGGTGCGGGAGCCGTCGGTGAGGGTCACGAGGGCTTCGCTGATCTGGGTCGCGCCGGCAGCCTGGGCCTGCATGCCCTGCTTCACCGACTCGAACCGGCCGCTCAGCGAATGCACCTTGTCGATCACGTCGGTGAACTGGTCGCTGATCGTGGCCACCCGATTCACCCCGTCCTTCACATCCACCGCGAGCTGCTCCATTTCCCCCACGCCCCCATGCACCGCTTCCTGCATCTGCTCCACCAGCCGTTCGATGTCGAGCGTGGCCACGGCCGTCTGGTCGGCGAGCCGCCGGATCTCCCGCGCCACCACCAGGAAGCCCTGGCCATACTCGCCCGCCTTCTCAGCCTCGATCGCGGCGTTGATCGAGAGGAGGTTGGTCTGGTCGGCCACCTTCGTGATCGTGGTGATCACGAGGTTGATGTCTTCGGCCCGCTGACGGATCAGGCCCAGCCGCTGGCTGAAGGAACCGGTCGATCGCTCCAGGGTGGCCATCGTGTCGCCTACCTCAGCCAGGCCGGTCCGGCCGTGGTCGGCCACCCGGGCCGTCTCGGCTGCCACGCTGGCCACATCGCCCATCGTGCCGAGCAGCTCCCGGCCGGTGACGGCGATCTGGCGGCTGGCTACGGCGGCCTCGTTGGTGCTCGTGCCGAGCGAAGCGATCGCCTCTTCCTGCTGGTGGCTGGCGGCGGCCACCTGCCGCGCCGTGGCATTGAGATCGACGCTCGCCTGTTTCACCTGGGTGACGATGTCTTTGAGGCTCGCCGTCATCGCGCCCACGTCGCGAAGCAACTGGCCTGTTTCGTCGCTGCCGCGGATATCGAGGGATCCCGTGAGATCCCCCTGGGCGACCCGCCTCGAGGCTTCGACCGCCGCAGAAATCCGGCTGGTGAGGGAGCGGGTGAGCCAGGCCAGCAGTCCGAGCAGGCCCGCCAGCCCGGCGATCGCGAGGCCCGCGGAGGCGAAGAGCGGGCCCTGGATCCGGCCGACCACGTCGGCCTGGGGAACGGCCAGCACGACGGTCCAGCCGCCGGTCCGGCTTTTGGCCGCCGTGAACAGGCTGGGCATCCCCAGCACCGGATCGGCCGCGTGCAGGATCTCGCCGCTGATCGGCTGGCCGTGCAGCTGCCGGAGAATGGTCGCGTAGGGGGTGTCGTCGATCGGCTTCGCCCGCAGATCCTCGGCCGCGTAGGTGGAGGCGATCACTCGCGGGCCGAGGGGGCCCTCGCGGTCCTGACCACGACTGATAAGGAAGATTTCCGTATGCCAGCCGGCGTCCACCTGCCGCTGCTTCAGGGCTTCAAGATCGGCGGAGATCCGGTCGAGCGTGCGATCCACACCCGCCACGCCACGAAACTCACCCTCCACCACGACCGGATAGGTCTGCTCGATCATCAGCTGCCCCTCGTAGTCGTAGGGCTCGGTGACCATCGTCTTGTCGGTGGCAAGCGGGTCGAGAAACCGGCGACGGCAGCCTTCGTAATAGAGGCCGTCGAGGCTCGAGAGCGGGGCCATCAGGATCTCCCCGGACGACCCCCGGCTGCGAAACCAATATGGAATGAATCGTCCGTCGGCCGTGAGGGCCTGGGCCGGGAGCCGGGCCAGGGCGGCGGCCGAGGTCTGGTCGGCGGCCACCGGCGGCGCCGTCACCGCGGCGGCCGTGGTCGGGCCATCGGAACGAGCTGCCGCCGAGGCGGCATCGAGGCCGTCGGCATTCGGCTCAAGCCCGTAATAGGCCGCGTAGAAATCGGGGAATGATTCCAGTACGGCCCGCGTGAATCGCAGGCTGTCGAGTCGCCGGCCCAGGAATCCATGGTCGGCCGCCAGAGCCATCACCCGGGCAGCCGTCACCGCCTCCACCGTGCCGCGATCGAGATCAGCCGCCACCGCATGGGCCCGCTCGCGGAGAATCTCCTCGCCAAACGTGAGGAGAACCCCCCGCATCCGCAGCGAATTGAGGAGGATCACCGTGGCCAGAATCGCGGCGGCCGGCAGCACGACGAACAGCAGCATCCGGCTGCGGATACCGAGCGAGGGGAGGAACCGCATGGGGCGATGAACCTGCGAGGAGAATAGGGGGCCTAGGAACTCTAGGTTACCTTTGCGGCTCGTGGGGTATTGGTTGGCCGACGGCAAATCCCCTACAACCCGACCTCCGACTCCGCCCCGATCCCCCGTTGCGAGCTCACCCAATGTGGCGTTTCCAAAACCACGACGCGCTCCTCTTCGACTGCGACGGCACCCTGGCCGACACGATGCCGGCCCACTATCGCGCCTGGCTGGCGGTCACCGGGGCCCACGGCATCGCGTTCGACGAAGACCGTTTTTATGCACTCGGCGGCCGCCCCACCCGCGACATCGTGGCCAGCCTGGCGAAAGAGGCTGGGGTGACGGTCGACGTCGACGAGGCCGCTGAACTCAAAGAGCAGCGGTTCCTCGAGCAGCTCGACGAGATTCTCCCGGTCGATCCGGTGATCGAGGTGGTGCGGCGGTGCCGAGGCCGGATCCCGATGGCCGTGGTCACCGGCGGCTATCAGGCTGTCTGTCGCCGGATTCTCGAGCGGGTGGGCATCCTCGACGCCTTCGACACGATCGTGGCGAGCGAAGACACCGAGCGGCACAAGCCCGACCCCGATCCGTTTCTCGAGGCAGCTCGCCGGCTCGGAGCCCGGCCTGAACGGTGCGTCGTCTGGGAAGACAGCGGCCTGGGCATCGAGGCAGCCCGCAGGGCGGGCATGGCCTGGGTGGACGTGCGTGCCTTTCACACCCCCGCTCGCCAGACGCCCGCGACCGTGAAGCCGGCTTGAGCATCGCGGCCGCGTTGGGTCAGGGATGGCTGGCAAATTGGAGGGGCTAACGGGGTGCTGCGGCCCCGGCCGAGATTCCTGCGGCTGCGAGGACTGCTGTGTCGATCTGCTTCCGTTGCGGGTTCGGGCCGGAAGCCGCACGACGACAGGAGCGTCGCAGATGATCACCTATTCCCACGGCCTGATCACCCTTCCCCAGCGAGCCATCCCCGTGGCCTCGCAGGAGAATCGCCACGAGCGGGAGCGGCTCCGCCGAGAGCTTCTCCGCCGGATCGTTGATCGCGAAACCAAGAGGCAGACCGCCCGCGGCCTGCTCCGCTGAACGCCCCGCCAATCCACGGAGGCCGTCATGCAGCGCATCCGCCCAGTCCCGTCGCCCGCGTGCCGGAGCGGGGGCCGTCGTTCACGATGGTCGACCGCTATCCTGGCTGCCGTCATTTCGCTGGCTTCGCTCGTTGGCCGCCCGCTCGTAGCCGCGCCCTGGGGATGGGCTCCTGCCGGTCAGGCGGCCGCCGCCTGGACGCCGCAGAATCTCGCCGACTACCTGCTCACCGGGCAGACGCCCCGGCCGGCGGTCGCCCGGATCGTCGCTCCTGAGCAGTCGAGCACGTCGCTCGGCTCGGGCGTGCTCGTCGATGTGAACCGCACGCAGGGGCTTGTGCTCACCAACTGGCATGTCGTGCGGGACAGCCGCTCTGCCGTGCTCGTGCAGTTTCCCGACGGGTTTCAATCGGCCGGCACGGTTGTGCGGTGGGATGAGGCCTGGGATCTGGCCGCGCTCGTGATCTGGAAGCCCACGGCGACACCGGTGCCGATCGCCGCCGCGCCACCGGCTGTCGGCGACACTCTGACGATCGCCGGTTTCGGCCGCGGTCCGTATCGCGAGGAGACCGGCCCCTGCCTCGACTACCTCTCTCCCGGCACGGGCTATCCCCGGGAGTTTCTCGAACTTCAGGCGACGGCCCGGCAGGGCGACTCGGGCGGGCCGATCTTCAACGCCCGGGGCGAACTGGCCGGCGTCCTGTTTGGGCAGGCCGACGGCCGGACGATCGGCAGTTGCTCGGCCCGGGTGCGGGAGTTCCTGGCGGCCGTTGGTTCCCAAGGGTTCGTGCCTCGGCCGATCGCCGAGTTCTCCGACGCTCGCGCGATCGATCGAGGCATTGGCCTCGCGGCTGCGGCACCGGAGCGGATCGCCGACTTGGGCGACCAGCCGTTGCAGCGGTCGGCGCAGGTGGATGGGCCGGCGGGTCTGCCGGTCGCGGCCGTGGCGGTGGCCCTGCCGAGCCCTCCGGCTGCAGGCTCACCCCAGCCGGTGGCTGCACCTCCACCGGCCTGGCCGCAGTGGCCGGCCGCCGCGACCTCGAAGGGCCCCGATCTGCTGGCGGCAGCCGGGGGGCTGGCGCTGGTCGTGCTCGGGCTACGGGTGCTGCTCGGCGGTCGGCGGCGCGACGCGTTTCCCACGTAGCCGAATCACCGCGGTGTGTTTGCCGCGGCGCGGCCGGCGGCCGATACTCCTGGTCTATGGACTCGCCATCTGCGGGAGCCGCCGCCGCCGATCTTTCCGGCCGCACGCTGGGGGGCTACCAGCTCGCGCGCCGGCTCGGCAGCGGAGCGATGGCCGACGTCTATCTGGCCGAACAGACTTCGCTCGGCCGGAATGTCGCGGTCAAGGTGCTACGGGCCGACACGCTCCGGCATCCGGCGGCGGTCGAGCGGTTTGAGCAGGAGGCGCGGGCTGCCGCCGCGCTCGTGCATGGCAACATCGTGCAGGTGCACGAAGTGGCCTGCGTCGACGGCGTCCACTTCCTCGCCGAGGAGTACGTGGCCGGGCCCACGCTCCGGGCCTGGCTCGCGGCCCGCGGCCCGCTCGATCCGCGGCAGGCCCTGGCCGTGCTCGCGCAGGTGGGCTCGGCGCTTGTGCGAGCGGCCCAGCAGGGCATGGTGCATCGCGACATCAAGCCTGAAAACCTGCTCGTGACGCCGGCCGGTGACGTGAAGGTGGCTGACTTCGGGCTCGTGCGGGTGTTGTCGGAGGATTCGGAGCTCACCCG
>JBJOHE010000192.1:0-2859 GCA_046047895.1 Planctomycetota bacterium
GATGGCGGCCATCACGCCCGGTGGTGTCGACACCTCCCATGTGCTCGTGGTGCTCGGCGACGGCGCCGAGGCCACGCTCCTCACCGAAACCGCCGGCGGCGGCCCCGCGGGCTCCGCCGGAGGCTTCCACTGCGGCGGCACGGAGATCGTGGTCGGCCGTGGCGGCTTTCTGCGGATGGTCAACCTCCAGAATTGGAACACCGGCGTATGGCACGTCGCCCGCCAGAAGGCGGTCGTCCAGGAAAACGGCCGCCTCCAGTGGACGCTCGGCGCACTCGGCAGCCGGCTCTCGCAGGTGGCCCAAGATGTGGCCTTGTCCGGCCGCGGCGCCGAAGCCCAGGTGAACGGCGTGATGTTCACCGAGGGCCGCCAGCAGCTCGTCTACAACACGCTTCAGCATCACGAAGCCCCGGCCTGCAAGAGCGACCTCCTCTACAAGGGCGCGCTTCAAGATCGCTCCCGGCTCGTCTGGCGGGGCATGATCAAGGTCGACAAGGAAGCCCAGAAGACTGACGGCTACCAGCGGAACGACAACCTGATGCTCTCGAACGAGTCGCGGGCTGACTCGATTCCCGGCCTGGAGATCGAGGCCGACGACGTCCGCTGCACCCACGGCGCCACGAGCGGCCGGGTCGATGCGGAACAGATCTTCTACGCCCAGGCCCGCGGGCTGACGGCCGACGAAGCGGCCCGGCTGGTCGTGGCCGGCTTCTTCCAGCAGGTCTTCGACCGAATCACGATTCCCGCCGTCCGTGAAGCCCTGGCCCGCGCCGTCTGTAGCCGGATCCGGCGAATCGCATGACGGCCTGAGACAGGAGCAACCGGAATGGATGGTTTCACGCGGGTGATCGACGTTGGCGAACTGCCCGACCCAGGCAAGACGCTCGTCGAGGTCGACGGAGAAATGATCGCCCTCTTTCACGTGGGCGATGCCTGGTATGCCCTCGACGACGTCTGCACCCACGATGGCGGCCCGCTCGCCGACGGCGAACTCCGCGACCACAAAATCTCCTGCCCGCGGCACGGAGCGAAGTTTGACATCCGCACCGGTGCGGCGCTCACCATGCCGGCCGTGCGGCCCACCCGCAGCCACGAGGTCAGGGTGGCCGACGGCGGCGTGTGGGTGAGGCTCCGCGAGGCTCCGCTCGACCAGGGCCCGGCGACCCTCTCGCAGCCGGCGGCGGGGCCGGCCACAGCCGCACCAGCCGCTGCGACCGCCGCAGCCGAAGCCACGACCGCGACACCCGCGAGCCAGCCCCCCTCCCCTGCTCCGGCCGCCACCGGCCCGCTCTGCGAAGACACAGCCCGCGAACTCCTCAAGGAGGTCAAGGATCCGGAACTCTTTGTCAACATCGTCGACCTCGGGCTGATCTACGGCGTGACGATCACTCCAGCCGAAGCCGACGCCTCGAAGCAGCATGTGGCCATCGACATGACGATGACGAGCCCAGCCTGCCCGGCCGGCCCGCAGCTGATCGCCGACACAAAGCGAGTGCTCAGCCAGCGACCCGACGTGGCGGCAGTCGAGGTTCGAATCGTGATGGAGCCCCCCTGGACGCCCGACCGGATGACCGAAGCGGCGCGGGACCAACTGGGCATATTCTGACGCTGTTTGAGCGCTCGGCGGGCCATGCATGGCCCCGCCGAGCTAGCCGGGCCTCCGCCCGGCCGGCCGCCTTCCGGGCGGCCGATTGCGTGTGGCCGCTGCGGTGTGGAGCCCTGTCTGCGCGGATGTTCGTCGAGGCGGGGCCACGCGGATGGCACGCTGCGCTAGGCTGCGCCTCGCTGCGTGCCTGGGAGGGGGCGCGCACGCTGCGCGAGGCTGCGCCTCGCTGCGTGCCTGGGGGTGCTAACTGATGGGAAGGTCGGCCGGCTCGACGATCCGTTGCCGCAGGCTTGTAGCCTGCGGATTGCGGCCCCAACCGAGTTGACAAACCGGTTCAGAGGGACCGGCAGGATCGGGCAGGCTACAAGCCTGCCCCCACGGGTCGCATCGATCATATGCCTGCTAAGAAGGGCTCGGTTTGGTCGGGTTCATCCGTGTCCCTGAGCCGGCCTAGAGAACGAGCGAAGCCCGGAGGGCGAAAGCGAAGTTATCTCGGAGTGAGCGAAGGGCACGGAGGCCCGAAGCGAACGTCCGGCGAGGGGATACGGATGAACCCGACCTTTCCAGTTGACGCTGCTTCAGGTCCTTCAAAAACCGTCCATGGGCGGGGGCATCTGTGTTCCCGGAGCGAACGTCCGGCGAGGGATACGGATGAACCCGACCTTCCAGTTGACGCTGCCTCGGCCTCATCAGCGCCGGCACATTGACCCTGAAGAAGCGGGTTGTAGCCTGCCGGCATGCGGGTCCTCCTCTATGAGTGGTGCGTGTCTGGCGGCCTGACGGGGCCTGATGCCCCGGTGCTCGTGCCGCCCCACGCTTCGGCTGCCGACCTCGAACCGCTCGCCCGGGAAGGGCGGGCGATGCTGCTGGCCCTGCTCCACGACGGCCTGCGAGCGGGGCATCTCGAGCTTCATGCGATCGTCGATGCCACACGTCCTATCGCCTTACCGGCCGGCGTCCAGGTCCATGAGGTGGCTGCCCGTGAGGAGCTGCGGGCGCTCGCGGCGGCGGCCTGCCGCTGCGATGCGGCGATCATCGTCGCGCCGGAGACTGGCGGCATCCTGGCCGGCCGCGTGGCGATCGCGCGGGCCGCCGGAGCCGATGTGATCGCATGCGGCCCAGCCTTTCTCGCGATGGCCGCCGACAAACAGGCCACGATCCTGGCGCTTGCCGCAGCGGGCGTGCCGGTGCCGGCGGGCCGGAGGCTCGAGGCGGGGGCGGCGTGGCCGGAGGCTTTCCTGCGGCCTGCCGTC
>JBJOHE010000193.1:0-7641 GCA_046047895.1 Planctomycetota bacterium
CGCTCGCCGGGGCGAGCCCACAGGAACTCGTCGCCGCCCTTCGCGACTCCAACATGTTCTGGCGGGAGCGGGCCCAGCGGAAGCTCATCGACCGGGCTGCCGGCCGGCCCGACGGCGGCCGGGACGTGGTGCCGGCGCTCGTGACGCTCGTCGCCGACACCTCGGTCGATGCGATCGGGCTCAACCCAGCTGCAATCCACGCCCTTTGGACGCTCCGCCAGCTCGGCGCCATCGACGGCCCCGCGGCCGATCCGGCCGTGGTCGCGGTGGTGGAACAGGCGCTGCGGCATCCGTCAGCGGGCGTGCGGATGAATGCGATCCGCGTGCTGCCTCGCACGGCGGCGAGCCTGGCGGCCTGCGAGGCTGCCGGGGTGGCGACCGATCCTGCGCCGCTCGTTCGGCTCTGGCTGCTCGATGCCCTCGGGGAGTTCCCGGCCTCGGAGCAGGCGGCCGCCATCGCGCTGGCCATGCTCGAGGATCCGCGGACGCTCGCCGATCCGGTGCTGGCCGATGCCGCCACGAGCGCCGCGGCCATCCAGGCGGCAGGCGTGCTGCCGGCGCTGATCTCCGGGGTGCTGATCGAAGAGACTACGGCGGCCCCGCCGGCTTCTCCGCAGCGGCTCGCGCTCGTGGAGCGGGTGGCGGAGCACGTGGCCCGCGGCGGTGACGCAAAGACAGTGGCCGCGCTCGTCACCCGCCTCGCGGTCGCCCGGCCCGAAACGGCCGCTGCGGCCTTGACCGGCCTGGCCCGCGGCTGGCCGAACGGCAGGCCGATCGAGTTCGATGCCGCGGCCCGGGCGGCGCTCGGGAAGCTCGTGGCGGCCCTGCCGCCGGCGGCCCAGGGCCAATTGATCACGCTCGTGCAGCGGGCCGGCAGCGACGCGCTCGACGCCCAGCTCGAAACAGTGACCGAGTCGCTGCTCGCCGCGGTGGACGACACCGCCGCCGCCGACAAGGACCGGATCGAGGCGGCCCGCAGGCTCGTCCTCCTGCGGCCCGCCGACGCCACCGTGGCCGACGAACTGCTCGAGCGGATCGACGCCCGCACCGACCCCGACTTCGCCACCGGCATCCTCTCGGCCGTCGCCCAATCCACCGCTACGGAGACCGCCGCCGCCGTGCTCGAAAAGGCGGTGCTCCTGCCGCCGACGGTCCGCGAAGCCGCCTACCGCGAGGCGGTGAACCACCGCACCTGGGCCCGGGTGCTCGTCGAGCGGCTCGAGCAGGGGGCGATCCGGCTCACCGATCTCGCGCTCGTCGAACGCAACCGACTGGCCGACCACCGCGACCGCGGCCTCCGCGACCGGGCGCGGAAGCTGATCGCGGCCGGCGGGGGCCTGCCTGACGCCGACCGGCAGAAGGTGATCGAGGAGGTGCTGCCCGTCGTGCTCGCCGGCGGCGACGCCGTTCACGGCAAGGCCGTCTTCAAAGAGCACTGCGGCAAGTGCCACACCCACTCCGGCTCCGGTGACGGCGGGAAGGTGGGGCCCGAACTCACCGGAATGTCGGTCCACCCGGCCGAGGAACTCCTGATCCACATCCTCGATCCGAATCGCTCCGTCGAGGGCAACTACCGGGCCTACACCGTCGCCACCGACTCCGGCCACGTTGTCAACGGCCTCCTGGCAGGCGAGAGCAAGACGGCGATCGAATTGGTCGACGCCGAAGGCAAGCGGCATGTGATCCAGCGGGACGAGATCGACGAATTCGTGGCCTCGACCAATTCGCTGATGCCGGTGGGCTTCGAGAAGCAGATTCCGCCCGCATCGCTGGCCGACCTCCTGGCCTTCCTCACCGCCCGCGGCAAGTACGTGCCCCTGCCGCTCGACAAGGTCGCCACCGCCTCCAGCACGAAGGGGATGTTTTACGAGTCGAAGAGCGAGACCGAACGGCTCGTGTTCCCCGACTGGACTCCGAAGATGGTCGGCGGGATTCCGTTCGTGCTCGTCGATCCGCGGGGCGACACGGTGCCCAACGTGATCATGCTCTACGGCCCCCACGGCTACCTGCCGCCGAAGATGCCGCGAAAGGTGTCGGTGCCGCTCGGATCGCCGGCCAAGGCGATCCACATCCTCGGCGGCGTGTCGGGCTGGGGCTGGCCCCATTCGGCCAAGGGCAGCGAGTCGCTGCTCGTGCGGATCACCTACGACGACGACACCCAGGAAGTGCACACGCTCGTCAACGGCGAGCATCTCTCCGACTACATCGCCCGCAACGATGTTCCGGGCAGCGAGTTTGCCTTCGACCTCGGCGGCCGCCAGATCCGACACGTCGTCGTGGTGCCCAAGCAGACGAAGAGCATCAAGACGATCGAACTGGCCAAAGGCAGCGACGACACCGCCCCGATCGTGATGGCCATGACCGCCGAAATGCCGTAGGCCAGCTCCGGAACGAGCCTGCTTCCGCGGCTGTTCTGGATTGAAAGGCATTTTCTTCATGGCTAGAATAGCCATGAAGGTACAGAGGCCGTTCCGAGACCGACCATGCAGCGAACGAGCATCACCGAGGCGAAAAACAACCTCAGCGGACTGATCGATCGGGTTCGGAAAGGCGAGACTGTGCTGATCTTCGATCGGAATCGGCCCGTGGCGCGACTCCAGCCGATCGAAGCCGCTGATGGAGGCGACTCCGACGCTCCATGGCTGGCAGGCCTGGTTCGCGATGGCATGCTCGCGCCGGCCACGACCCAACTCGTTTTCCGCGAGCTTCCGAAGGCTGTCCAGCCGGCGCGGCCCGCCAGCATCATCGATGCCCTGCGTGCCGACCGCGACGAGTAGCCCCATGCGCTACTGGGATGCATCTGCGGTCGTGCCGCTGCTCGTGCACGAGCCCCGCACGGCCGACGCACTCGCCTCGCTGGAAGAAGATACCGGAATCGTGACCTGGTGGGGCACGCGGATCGAATGCACGTCGGCCATCGCCCGGCTAGAACGGTCAGGTTTTCTTTCGGCCCGTCAGGCTGCGCAGGCGACTGAGGTCCTCCGCAGCCTGGCTGGAGGGTGGAACGAAATCCTCGCGACGGAAGCGGTGCGGGAGACCGCCTGCCGACTGCTTCGGGTGCACGCCTTGCGGGCAGCCGACGCGATGCAACTCGCGGCCGCGACCGTCATGGCTGGAGGTCGGCCGACGCACGTAGGATTCTTGGCCTTCGACGAGCGGCTGCGGGATGCCGCCGCGCGGGAGGGCTTCTCTGTCGGCCCATGATCCCGACAGAGGCCGATGCCAGGGATTGGCCCTGGCTTCCCCTTCTCAAAGCCGGCGACGCACGTGGGCGGCGATCACGGCCTCTTCGTCGGTGGGAATCACCCAGGCGGCGACGCGGCTGGCCGGCTGCGTGATCCGTGGCCCGTGGGCCGCGTTGGCGGCCGGATCAAGGTCGAGCCCGAGCCAGGCAAGGCCGGCGACGATCCGGCGGCGGATCTCCGCCGCGTGTTCGCCGATCCCCGCGGTGAACACGATCGCATCGAGGCCGCCGAGGGCGGCCACAAGCGAGCCGATCTCGCGGATGGCGCGGTAGCAGAAGAGGCCGACCGCTTCGGCCGCCTGCGGATCGGCCGAGGCGAGGAGCTCCCGCATGTCGCCGCTGATCCCCGACACCCCCAGGAGGCCCGACTCCCGGGTGAGCAGCCGCTCGACTCCGGCTGCCGAGAGTCCGCCGGCGGTGATCAGGTGGAGCACCGCCCCCGGATCGATCGAGCCAGAGCGGGTGGCCATCACGAGCCCGTCGAGCGGGGTAAAGCCCATCGTGGTGGCAATGCTCCGCCCCGCATGAATCGCGGCCAGGCTCGCGCCCGCCCCGAGATGCGCCACGATCAGCCGCTCAGGCAGCTCGCCGGCCACCAGTGGCAGCCGGCCCACGATTGACTCGTAGGAGAGCCCGTGGAAGCCATACCGCCGCACTCCGCGATCGTGCCACGGCCGCGGCAGGGCAAACCGCATCGCCTCCGGCGGGCAGGTGTGGTGGAAGGCGGTGTCGAAGCAGGCCACCTGCACCGCGGCCGGCAGCCGCTCGCTAGCCGCGTGGATTCCCGCCACGCCCTGCGGCTGGTGCAGCGGTGCGAGTGGTTCGAGGGCCTCGATTCCCGCGAGCAGCTCGGGCGTCACGACCACCGGTGCGGCGAAACCGAGGCCCCCGTGCACGATCCGGTGCCCGACGGCGGTGATCGGCCCGGCCGCCGCAGCCACGGCCCGGTCGAGCACCACGCGGATCGCCGCCTGCCAGAGCGACTCGCCGGTCGGCGGCAGCGGCAATGACTCGCGGCTCGGGCTCCCGGCCGCAGGCCTCGAGACGAGGTCGCAGCCGTCGGGCCGGATGTCGGCATGGAGGCCGAGGGTGCGGTCGCCCCCGGCGGCCGGATAGAGGCCGCACTTGATGCTGCTCGACCCGGCGTTGACGACGAGGATCGTCCGCCGGTCGCTCATGCGTCGATGCCCCGCCGGGAGTGGGCATAGAGCACCGCCACCCCACAGGAGAGCACCCGCGACTCGAGCGGATCGGCCCGGCTCGAGAGGATCACCGGCACCCGAGCCCCGAGCACCACGCCGCCGGCGAGCGCCCCCGCGAAGTACTCCAGCTGCTTCGCCAGGATGTTGCCGGCCTCCAGATCCGGAACCACGAGGATGTCGGCCCGGCCGGCCACCGCCGACTCGATGCCCTTCGTGCGGGCCGCGGCGAGTGACACGGCGTTGTCGAAGGCCAGCGGCCCGTCGAGCAGGGCCCCCTCGATCTGGCCCCGGTCGGCCATCTTGCAGAGCGCCGCGGCATCGAGGGTCGAACGAAGCTTCGACGTCACTGTCTCCACGGCCGAGAGAATCGCGACCTTCGGCTCGGTGATGCCGATCGCCCGGGCGAGATCGATCGCGTTGCGAACGATGTCGGCCTTCACCTCAAGGGATGGATCGATGTTGACCGCCCCGTCGGTCACGAGCAAGAGCCGGTCGAGGGCCGGCACCTGCATCACGAACACATGGCTGATCCGGCGGGCGGTCCGCAGACCCGACTCCGCCTTGACGAGTTCCGCCATCAATTCGTCGGTGTGGAGGCTGCCCTTCATGATGGCCTCGGCCTCGGCTCGCCGAACGAGTTCCACACTGCGGGCTGCGGCGGCATGGCTGTAGGGCACCGGATCGATGACGCAGCCGGCGAGGTCAAGCCCGCCGGCCTCGGCGGCGGCGCGAATCTTCTCCGCGGGGCCGACCAGGATCGGCTCGATCAGACCCCGATCGCGGGCCACCATCGCCGCTTCCAGCGAGGGAACGTCGCAAGGGTGTACGACCGCCGTCACCAGGGGCTTGAGCCCCCGGGCGCGGGCCAGGATGTCGACTCCTCCAGGCAGCGGGGCAGGTGAGGTCATCGCGGCCGATTCCCGGGTGTTCCGCTCAGACGTCGAGATTCTTCACGTCGAGGGCATGCTTCTCGATGAAATCCCGCCGGGGCTCGACCTTTTCGCCCATCAACACCCGGAACAGGTCGTCGGCCGCGGCCGCATCCGACATCGTCACCCGCAGGAGCGTGCGATTGGCCGGATCGAGCGTCGTCTCCCGCAGCTCCTCGGCGTTCATTTCGCCGAGGCCCTTGAAGCGGGTGATGGAGAGTCCCTTCTCCCCGGCTCGCCGGACAGCCGTGAGCAGGCCGCGGAGATCCTCGAGGCCGATCTCATTCTCGCCCCGGCGGAGCTTGTACCGCGGCTCCTCGGTGCCGGTCCGATCCTCGGGCAGCAGCGAGTCGATTCCGAAGCCCATCGACTCGAGCTCCTTGAGGCCCGCGTTGATGCTCCGTACCTCGTGGAGGTCGACCACCACCAGCTGCGGCCCCGCGGCGGGCCCGTTGGCAGCCGGCTGGCCACCGTGCTGGTTTTCATCGGCCCGGCCCACGGCCAGTTCGCCTCCCGCCGACTGCTCCTTCGTCTTCATGAAGGCCTCGAGCTCGTCGCGACTGGCGAACCAGTGCTCCTCGGCGCCGTAGTAGACGTGGTACATCGGCAGCTTCCCGGTGGCGGACTCGCGGCGGCGGGCATGGTCGCGGAGGCTCACGCCCCGCTTCTCGAGGGCCAAAAGCGCGTCTTCGAGCCCGGCCAATGTGCGGCAGAGCTTTTGCATCGCGTCGCCGGCGATCTCCCGGCCATCGCCCGGCAGAAACACACCCTCCCCCAGGCCCTGGTCGAGGAGTTGGTTCTTCATCTCCTCCTCGGTCTGCACGTAGTAGGTCTGCTTCTTCGACCGCACCCGGAACAGCGGCGGCTGGGCCACGTAGACATGCCCCTCGGCGACGAGCCGGTACATCTGCCGGTAGAAGAAGGTGAGCAGCAGGGTGCGGATGTGGGATCCGTCGACGTCGGCGTCGGTCATGATCACGACCTTGTCGTACCGCCGCTTGCCCAGGTCGGCTTCCTGGCCGATCCCGGCGCCGATCGCCGAGATCACGCTCCGCACCTCCTCGTTGGCCAAGACCTTGTCGTCACGGCTCTTGTAGGCGTTGATGATCTTGCCCCGCAGCGGCAGGATCGCCTGGTATTCCCGATGCCGGCCTCCCTCGGCGCTGCCGCCGGCCGAATCACCCTCCACGAGGTAGAGTTCGCACCGCTCAACGTCGCGGCTGGTGCAGTCGCGGAGCTTGCCCGGCAGACCGCCTCCGGAGAGGGCGCCCTTGCGTTCGCGGAGCAGTTGCTTGGCCTTCTTGGCGGCCTCGCGGGCCTCCGCGGCGAGCACGCCCTTCTGCACGATCGCCTTGGCGCTCTTGGGATTCTCCTCGAGATACCGGGCCAGATGGTCGCCGACGGCCGAGTTGATGATTCCCTCGACCTCGCCGTTACCGAGCTTCGTCTTCGTCTGGCCCTCGAACTGCGGATGGGGAACCCGCACGCTGATCACGGTCGTCAACCCCTCGCGAACGTCTTCGCCGGTGGGCACAAGATCCTTGTAGAGGCCGTTCTTTTTCCCGTAGGCATTGAGGGCCCGCGTCAGGGCGGCCCGGAAACCGGAGACGTGGGTGCCCCCCTCGGTCGTCGAGATGTTGTTGACGTAGCTGTGGAGGCTCTCGGTGAACTCGGTCGTGTACTGCAGCGCGATGTCCCAGGAGACGCCCTCCGCCTCCCCCTTGATCGTGATCACGTCGGCGTGGACGGCGTCGCTCGCCTTGTTGAGATGCTCGACAAACTCCTCGACACCCCGCTCGTAGTGGAAGGTTTCGGTGTTGCCGCTGGCGGCATCGCTGAAGGCGATCTTCACGCCCGAATTGAGGAAGGCGAGCTCCCGCAGCCGGCGGGAAAGGATGTCCCAGGAGAACTTGGTCTGGGGGAAGATCTGAGGGTCGGGCTTGAACGTGGTCTTGGTGCCCGTCCGAGAACTCGTGCCCATTTTCCGGACCGGACCGGTCGGCTCGCCCCGCTGGTATTCCTGCTGCCAGACATGCCCCTCTCGGCAGACCTCGACCTCGCACCATTCCGAGAGGAAGTTGACGACGGTCACACCCACGCCGTGGAGTCCGCCCGAGGTCTGATAGGCCCCCTTCTCGAATTTGCCCCCAAACTTGAGCACGGTCATCACGCCCTCGAGCGTGGAGACCTCCCGGTCCATCTCCTCCGAGAGCTGCGGATGGATGTCGACGGGGATCCCACGGCCGTCATCCTCGACCGTCACGCT
>JBJOHE010000194.1:0-3203 GCA_046047895.1 Planctomycetota bacterium
GAGCCGCTCGGCACTGCTCACCACCGTCACAACCCCGACGTCGGCGCCGTCCGCAGCCCTCGCGAGCACGGTGAATCGGTATCCGCCGGCGGCCGCGTCGTAGTGGGTGGCGATTTGATCCACCCCCACGCGCACGTAGAGCCGCCCGGCTGCATCGCGGAGGGCCTGGCTGTCGGGCCGGTAGGGGTGCCGTTCGGGCGTCAGATTCTCCGACGCATCCGGCACCGCAAACCGCAGCCGCTCGACGGGATAGTCGGCCTGGTCCGCCGCGAAGGAGGCGGGGGTGAACTGGAGGCCGGCCGCGCCGACCAAGGTGAGGCTCCTGGTGACAAACAGCGGAAGTTCGGGGGCATCCGCATGCTCGTAGTCATCCAGCCAATAGACGATCTCGCCGCCCGGACTGACGGTGTGAAGCTCGAGCACGCGGTCCGCCGACCCGCGGGGCAGTCCATCCGCCGTCACTTCCACGATCTGGGGGCCGCGGAGAACGAGCCGATCGGTGCCGCGGAGGCTGTCGGTGACCGACGTCGAAATGGCGATCCCCGACGCACTCTGGAGCATCAGCGATCGGGCGCCCACCAGGGCGGGATCCCGAATCAGCAACGAGGCGAGGCCGGCGTCGATCTGCACCAGCCCGGTCGTGGCGACCGTGTCGACAATCGTGCGGCCGCCCTCCACCACGCGAATCACCACGTCGCCGTCCCCGCCGGTGACCGTGAGGCTGGCGAGGGCGTCGACGCTCAGATCTACCCCGGCGGCGACCTCGAGCACGAGGCCGCCGAGCCGACGCCGGCCCGGCTCCTGATCGCTGCGGACGCTGCCCGCGCTCACGAGCGTCAAGGTCGTGGCGGCCGTGAGATCGACACCATCCAACACGATGTCCCCCGCCGCCGTCAGGCTGACACACATGGTGCTGCCCGCCAGCGCGTTGACGGTCACGGGCCCCGCCGTCGTGAGTGCGGCCATGCCGCTGGAGATCGTGCCCTCGAAGGCGGAAGCCTCGTGCCGGGCGTTCGCCACGCTGAGACTGTGCCCTCCCGCCGCGACGACCACCGCAGGCGTGTCGATCTGCACCACGCCGCCTGCGGGAAGGCTGAGCGAGATCGAGTCCGCCGCCAAGCCGCTGACAGGCACGAACGGGAGCCCGCCGGTGTGGTGGATGGTCAAGGAGCGGTCTGCCGCGAGCTTCGAGCCCGCGCTCCCCTGGAAATCGCCGACCACTAGATCGAGCTCGCCGGTGTGAAGGCTCGCGGCGGTCGTCCGCACCGCTCCCGGCGTGGTGAGTTCGAGCCGACCGCTGCCGCCGAGTCGGTCGAGTGCCATGGCCCCCGCCGCGGCCCCCACCGTGGTCAGCTCCGCTCCGGTCAGGCGGCCGAGAGGGTCATGCTGAGGCCGGAACTGGATCGCGGCGGGCGATCCCTCCGCGGCCGCGACGGCCACGTCCACGATCGGCTCCCCGAGCCCCAGCCGAATGTCGTGGCCGACCGCGACGATCACCGGCTCGGCGGCCGGCGACCCGACGAAATCAGCGGCCGTGAGCCTGAAACTTGCGGCCGGGGCGACTGCAGCCGCCAGGCTGACGACACCACCGGCTGCGATGTGGAACAGGCCCAAGTCGGCGTCCGCATCGGCACCGGCGAGGATCGTGTTGCTGTCGATGGCCAGGTCGCCGCCGGCGGTGAGTTCGAGCGCCGTTCCGCGGATTCGGCCGGTCCCGCCATCGGGGCCGGAGACCGAGAGGCTGCCGGCGGCGGTCAGGCTCGTGCCCGCCTGCCCGTCGATCCGCCCGCGAACATCGAGGTCGGCGGTGCTGGTGATGCTGATCGAATCGGCCTGGAGCGAGGAAAAGGGCACGCTCTCGGATCGCTGAAAGTCCTCGACCGTAGTGACACTGACGCCCACGATCACCGACCGCGTTTCGTAGATCGGCTGGCTGGCCGAGAGCGGCACGAGTTGGTCGCGGGACTGGCTCACGACCACGTCCCGCTGCTGCAGGATCGGCTGCGTCTCGCGAATCTCGTTCGGCGCCGTGGAGACCCGGAATGAGAGATTCTGGCGGCGATCGGCGACGACCAGCTCCTTGGAGGTCCAGTCGTAGCGATAGTCGGCGAACACCTCCTTCAGATCGTGGGCGGGTCCCGCCAGGCTGTCGACTTCCACGATCGCATACGGACGACTTCGCCCGTCGATGTCGTCGAAGGCTCCGGTGGCATAGAGCTGGAGATAGTTTTGCTGGTCGCGGGCCGTGCCCAAGCCATCGTTCGGCTCGCCGGCCGACCAGGGCAGGCTTGGCACATCCGCTTCCCACACTCCCACCAGCGAGTTGGACGAGGCCAGGTCGTTCCAGCGGCCGTCGGAGGCAAAAATTTGGACGGCATTCTCGGACAGGGTGGGAGCGTAATTGTTGTCCGGCTGATTGGCCCCCCAGTTCGTGTAGCCGAGCGAACTCCCGTCGGTCCAATGGAATCCGCCGGCCAGGCTGGTGCGGCTGGCGCCGATCCAGGCGGTCGACGACCCCGCGGCCGAGAGCAGGCTCTGCACGGCCGCGTTTTCGGTGGCGGAGCCGATGGTCACGAGCGACGCATCGCGACCGTAGGCATAGGACTGCACCTGGTCCCAGGTGCCGCTCACCGTCAGGCCCCGTTGCGTGGTGCTCCCCCAGACCGAGGCGAGCGTCGTTCCGTCGGTGAACTTCCAAACGATGTCACCGGTGGCCTGCAGCCCGTCCACGAGCGCCCCGTCACTCAGGCCCAGGGCGGCCCAGGCAGCCGTCGCACGGGCGACCTCCGCGGCATCGGTAAGGCGGGCGAGCCGGGCGTAGCGGGCGTAGCTCCGGCCATCGGCGCCGGTCACCGTCAACCATCCGCCGAGGCCTTGAGCGACCTGATAGTTCCGGACGCCGTCCACCACGACGTACTGTCGGCCGCCCTGGTCGGTCACCTGGCTCACCACCCGCGACTCGGATCCGATGAGCTGGCGATTGGCCAACGAGCCGGTCGAGGCAAGATAGTCTTCCGTGCCGGTCCCCGTCGGGGCGAGCAGGCCGGGGAGCGAACTTGCCTCGGTCACCAGGAAATCATCGATGCCCCAGCTCTCATCGCGGAGGTCCTGGTCGAGGGTGCTGCCAAAACCCAGCGTGAGGCTCGTGACACCCACGGGAACGTAGATCTGCACGTCGAAGACCTGGTCGGTCCAACCATCGA
>JBJOHE010000195.1:0-9409 GCA_046047895.1 Planctomycetota bacterium
GGGGAAGCAGGCATTCGCGGCCGCCCGCTGCATCGTGTGCCATCGGTTCGATGGCGATGGCGGGGCGACGGGGCCCGATCTCACCCAGGCAGGCGGACGGTTTCAGGTGAAGGACATGGTCGAGGCGATCGTGGAGCCGAGCCGCGCGGTGTCGGACCAGTATCGAGCGAGCATCATCCAGCTGGCCGACGGCAAGGTGGTGACAGGTCGGGTCGTGGCCGAGGACGCCGACAGCCTCACCGTCGTGGTCGATCCGGAAAGCGCCGCGAACTGTGTGGAACTGACACGCTCCGACATTGAGGCGATCACGCCGTCCCCCACGTCGCTGATGCCCGCAGGCCTCCTCGACCAGCTCAACGAGGAGGAGGTGCTTGACCTGCTCGCCTACACGCTCTCACGCGGGAAGAAAAAGGATCCCCGCTTCAAACGCGGCAAGTAGCCTCCAGAGGCGGTTGTCCTCCCGGTTCGAGGCGATTTCCCCGAGGCCCTTTGGCGAGTCGACCCGTGGCCGCAGGCCTGCAGCCTGTGGAATCCGGGTTTGAGCGGGAGGTTTTTCCCCGACCTGGAAGCAGGCCGAAGTCGGGCAGGCTGCAAGCCTGCCCCCACGGGCCAACTGGAACCCGGGGCCGAACACGAAGGCCCTTTGGCGAGTTGCCCAGTGGCCGCAGGCTTGCAGCCTGCGGAAACCGGGTTTGCGCGGGAGGTTTTTCCCCGGCCTGGAAGCAGGCCGAATTCGGGGAGGCTGCAAGCAGTGCCCCCACGGGCCAACTGGAACCCGGCTCGCGCAAGAGGCCCGCCCGCAACGCGGCAATCTAGGGGGTCTGCGGGGGTGAACTCTGGCGTTGACCCTCTCGGAGGGCAGTCATAGATTGCGACGATCACCGTTGGTGGTGCGGTTTTGAGCCGCATCGCCTGCCAGTGAATCGCATCACTTCTGCAGCCTGATCGATGCAGCCAGCCGCCACCACCGCCGATCGGGATGATGTCAAGGAGCGGGTGCGCGACGCGATCGACATCGTCGATCTGGTCGGATCCTACGTGTCATTGCGGCGGGCAGGCCGTGGCTTCACAGGCCTCTGCCCCTGGCACGAGGATTCGCGGCCGAGCCTGCAGGTGAATCCCGAACGGCAGACCTTCCGCTGCTGGGTCTGCGACATCGGGGGCGACGTCTTCAATTTCCTGATGCGGATGGAGAAGCTCGAGTTTCGCGAAGCACTCGAGCAGCTCGCCGACCGGGCCGGGATCCAGCTTGCCCGTGGCCGGGGCGGGCTCGGCGGCGACGAGCGGGCTCAGCTTGCCCGGGTGCTCGACTGGGCGGCGGCCCGATTTCGCGAGTGTCTCGTGCATGCCCCGGAAGCGGCGGCTGCCCGCGACTATCTCGCCGGCCGTGGTCTTGTGCCCGACACCCTCTCGCGATTCGACGTTGGCTTCGCGCCGGAATCGTGGGACTGGCTGCTGCGGCAGGCTGCAGCTGCAGGGATCGCGGTGGGCCAGCTTGAGAAGACCGGCCTCGCCGTGCCCCGAAACGACCGGCCCGGCCACTACGACCGGTTTCGCGGCCGGGTGATCTTTCCGATCCGCGACCCGCTCGGCCGGTGCATCGCCTTCGGCGGCCGCGTCTTGCCCGGGGCCCGGCCAGACATGGCCAAGTACATCAACTCTCCCGAGACGCCGCTCTTCTCCAAGAGTTCCACGCTCTACTCGCTCGATTCGGCCCGTGAGGCGATGGCAAAGTCCCGCCGGGCGGTCGTGGTGGAGGGCTACACCGACTGCCTCGCCGCTCGTCAGGCCGGGTGCGGCGACGTGGTGGCGGTGCTCGGCACCGCGCTGGGTGAACGGCACGCCAAGCTCCTGCGGCGGTATGCCGACCGGGTGGTGCTCGTGCTCGATGGCGACGACGCCGGTCGGCGGCGGGCCAACGAGATTCTCGGCGTGCTGCTGGCCGAGCCGATCGATCTGAGGATTGCGCGGCTGCCGGCCGGGGTCGACCCCTGCGACTTCATCCTCGGCGAGGGGCGGGAGGCCTTCGAAGGGATTCTCGCCGCTGCCGTCGATCCGCTCGAGTACCGGATGGATGAGGCGCTCGCGTCGCTCCCGGCTGATGCCGGTGACGAAGCCGCGCTCAGCGCTGTCGAGAGCGTGCTCGCCGCCCTGGCTGCCGCCAGCCACGGCTCGTCGCTCTCGCCGTCGGAACGCCGGCTCCGGGAAGACCAGGTGCTGGGCCGGCTCGGCCGTCGGTTCGGTTTGTCGCGAGACGTGCTTCTCGGCCGGCTCCAGGCCCTCCGCGGCCGCGGCAGAGGGGCAGTCGTTGCGGAATCTGGGGACGAGGACGAGCCTCGGGGCACCCCCCGGCTGCCGGCCTGGGACCGCGAGGTGCTCGAAGTGCTCGTGAGTGTGCCCGAGGGGGTGGGGCTGGTCGTCCGCGAAGTCCAGCCGAACGACCTGGGGAGCCAGGAGGGCCGGGCTGTGATGGAGGCCGCCTGCCGGCTCCACGCCGAGGGCCGGCCGGTGGGGCTTTCCGGCCTCCTGATGGCCTTGCCCGATCCGCGGCTGCAGAGTCTGCTTGTGGCCGTGGACGAAACGAACGCAGCCCGCGGCTCGCTCGACGCAGCGGAACGGCTCGATCATCTCGCCGACGCCTTGCGGCGGCGGGCCGCCGGCCGGGTGGCGCATGCGAGCGCCCGGGCACTCAAGACAAATCGGCTCGATTCCCGGGCCGAAGCAGAATTGTTGGAACAGCTCGTCGCCCAGCGGCGGGCCGCGCAGGGCATGTCCGAACCCAAGGATGGGTGAGGGTGCCCGACTCGTCGTTGCAGTCGGTCTGGCGGACGCTCCTCCGCCGGGCCGGGGGGCGGCGCGCGAGTGACGATGGTATGGTGAAGGAGAACCCCTGATGAACCGTTTCGTGGAATCCCCCGACGACTCGTTTGACGCGGCCGAACTTGCCCCCGCAGCCCCCGGGCCCGCGGCCGGTGGCGATGCCGATCTGGCTCGGCTGGTCGCCCTGGGCACGTCGCTCGGCTACCTGACCTTCGACCAGGTCAACGAATATCTGCCCGACGAGGCGGTCGACCCGGAGAAGATCGACGCGCTGCTCGTGGCGCTCGAGGACAAGGGGATCGAACTCGTCGACGCACCGCCCGAGCCGGCGGCCGCTGCCGAGCCGGCCGCCCCCGTCCGGCCCCGCCGCGACGAGGCGATCACCACGCCGCCGTCGAACGCCGGCAACGACCCGATCCGGATGTATCTCGCCCAGATGGCGGAGATCCCGCTTCTCAGCCGCCGCGAGGAGATCTCGCTCGCCAAGCGGATCGAGGTCACGCGGAAGCGGTTCCGCCGGGCCGTCCTCGGCTGCGCCTATTCCCTGCAGACGACCGTCGACACGCTCCGCAAGGTGCACGAGGGCCACCTGCCCTTCGACCGTACGATCAAGGTGTCGCTCACCGAGCGGCTGACGAAGGAGCAGATCCAGGCCCGGATGCCCCACAACCTCCAGACGCTCGACCGGCTGATGGATGAGAGTCGGGCCGCCTTTCGGCAGCTGATCAGCCGGCGGACCGTGCCGGCCGAGGCGAGGTCCGCGCGGGAGAAGTTCCGTCGCCATCGCGCCAAGTCGCTCGTGCTGGTGGAGGAGCTCAGCCTGCGAACCCGCCGGGTGCAGCCGCTCGTCAAGATCCTCCGCGGGATGTCGGCGCGGATGGACGCCCTTCAGCGGGATCTCAAGGCGATGAAAGCCGGGGAGCGCAGCTGCGATGATCAGGCCGACATGCGGAAGGAACTCCGCGACCTGATGCTGACCACGCTCGAGAGCCCGCGGTCGCTGCGGGACCGGGTGGGCACCCTCGACAAGCTCCGCGAGGAATACGAGGCCGCCAAGCGCAACCTCTCCGCCTCCAACCTGCGGCTCGTGGTTTCGATCGCGAAGAAGTATCGCAACCGCGGCCTCTCCTTCCTCGACCTGATCCAGGAGGGCAACACCGGTCTGATGCGGGCGGTCGACAAGTATGAGTATCGCCGCGGCTTCAAGTTTTCGACCTATGCCACCTGGTGGATCCGCCAGGCGATCACCCGGGCGATCGCCGATCAGGCCCGCACGATCCGGATCCCCGTGCACATGATCGACGTGCTGTCGAAGCTGCGGACCACCGCCAAGAAGCTGCTCCACGAACTCGGCCGCGAGCCGAACGCGGAGGAGATCGCCGCGGCGGCCGACGTGCCGCTCGAAGAGGCGCGGCGGGTGATGGACATGGGCCGGCAGCCGATGAGCCTCGACCGGCCGGTCGGGGAGAGCGAGGATGCGAGCTTCAGTGAGTTTGTGGAGGACGTCGGCGTGGCCAGCCCCACGCAGTCGACCACCCACGGGCTGCTCCGCGACAAGATCGACTCGCTCCTCAAGACCCTCACCTACCGCGAGCGGGAGATCATCCGGCTCCGCTACGGCCTGACCGACGGCTACACCTACACCCTCGAAGAGGTCGGGCGGATCTTCCGCGTCACCCGCGAGCGGGTGCGGCAGATCGAGGCCAAGGCCGTCAAGAAACTCCAGCATCCGGTTCGCTCCCGGCAGCTGGAAAACTTCATGGAAAACGCCGTCAGTTGACCGGCGGGCGTGGCCGGTGGTCACGGGCGTGATACACTCTCCGGCGGGGCGGAAATCGCCGTCCCGTCGGAGAGCATCATGTCAGTCGCCATCGCCACAGGAACCCTGCGCACGCTCCACCGGATGCATCGGCAGCTGGAGGATCTCTCCGGTCGGCTGGCGGCGGGGCCGCGGCGGGTGGCTGTGCTCAAGACGGCGGTCGTCGCTGCCGAGGCCGGCCTGCAGCAGGCGCACGACGCCCTCAAACAGGCGCGGATGACGGCCGACAAGAAGCAGCTGGAGCTGAAGTCGGCCGAGACCAAGATTCGAGACCTCGAAGGCAAGCTCAACGCCTGCAAGACCAACCGGGAATACCAGACGCTGGGCGACCAGATCGCGGCCGACAAGATGGCGACGAAGGTGCTCGAAGACGAGATCCTCGACGCATTCGAGCAGGTCGACGCCCTCAAACCGACCGTCCCCGCGGCGGAGCAGGCGATCGCTGCGGCCAGGCAGCGGCTGGCCGAGGAAGAGGCCCGAGTCCGCGGCGAGGCGGGTGAACTCGAGGCCGAGGTGGCTCGGATCCGCGGTGAGCTGGCGGTCCTCGAGCAGGAACTCGCCGATGAATTCAAGGAACGCTACGACCGCGTGGTCAAGCAGAAGGGGGCCGACGGGATGGCCGAGGCCGACGGCCGCACCTGCGGCGGCTGCCATCAGCAGATCACGCCCAACATGCTCTCGGAGCTGATGACCGGCCGGGTCGTGATGTGCCGCAGCTGCGGCCGGCTGCTCTACACGCCGGCCGGAACCGGCCAGGCGTGATCGTCTCGGGGGCCGCCCGAGCGGACGCCCGTCCATTCGTGTTTCAGGGAGTTGACTGATGTCTGATCGGATTCCGATGACCCGCGCCGGCTACGACAAGCTCAAGGCCGAGGTGGACGAGATGGAAACGGTGGAGATGCCCAAGCTCGCCCAGCGGGTGGCGGCCGCCCGGAGCGAGGGCGACCTCAGCGAAAATGCCGAATACCATGGCGCCCGCGAGAGCCAGGGCATGCTTCAGGCCAAGATCAACGTCTTGCGGGACAAGCTCGCCCGGGCCGTGATCGTGGAGCGGGCAAAGGAGCCGACCGGCGAGGTCGTGTTTGGGGCCACGATCAAGGTCAAGGACCTGAAGTTTGGCGACGAGGAGGAATACGTGCTCGTCGGCGCGGGCGAGGAAGACTTCGACTCCGGTCGGATCAATGTGGCGAGCCCACTCGCCCAGGGCTTTCTCGGACGGAAGGTCGGAGAGAAGGTCTCAATCGACGTGCCGGCCGGCACGCTGAAGTACGAAATCCTCGAGGTGCGGTTCGAGGACTGAGCGGCCGCCGGGCAGGTGGCACTACCGCAGGCCCTCGAACACCGCCGAGCCGATTCGGACCATCGTTGATCCTTCGAGGATCGCGGCCTCGAAGTCGCCGCGCATGCCCATCGAAAGGTGGTGGAGCATCGCCGGCTCGGGCAGGGCCTGGGCGAGCTGGTCGCGGAGGCTTCGCAGCCGGGCAAAGTCGCGACGGGCGTCGGCGGCGGGGCCGTCGGGATGGCCCGCCATGCCCATCAGGCCCCGGAGCCGCACCTGCCCGGCCTTCACCGCTGCCGTCACAAGGGCCTCGGCCTCGGCGGGCGCGACACCGGATCGGCCCGGATCGTCAGTAAGGTTCACTTCGATCAGAACGTCGCACGGTGGCAGCCCCAGCCGCGCCCCCTCGGCCTCGATGGCCTCGAGCAGCCGCAGGCTGTCCACCGACTCGACCATTGCCAGCAGCGGCAGCGTGCGGCGAATCTTGTTGCGCTGCAGATGTCCGATCAGATGCCAGCGGGGCTGGAGTTCGGCCGCGGCGAGCACGGCCGCCTTGTCCCAGATCGCCTGGGGCCGGCTTTCGGCCAGGTCGGTGCAGCCGGCGGCGAACACCGCAGCTGTCGTGGCGGCGTCGACGTACTTCGTGACCGCCACGAGGCCCACCTCCGCCGGGTCACGGCCAGCCTGCCGGCAGGCGGCGGCGATCCGGTCGTGGATCGCCGCGAGGTTTGCCGTGACGAGGCCGACCACCCGGGAATCGATCGCTGCGGGCTCGGACGGAGGGTCAGAGGCGGTCACTGGATCTCGAGGGTGCGTTTGACCTGGCCCTTCGGCTTGATGTGGCCGAGCAGGAAGTCGCAGGCCACGTTGCAGCCGAGCAGGGTGCGGTTTCGCGGGGCGTCGAGCGAACGGTAGACGAGCCACTGCTCGAGGCCAGCCTGAATGCGGAAGCCGGTCGCCTGATGCGGGCCGAGATTCTGCCGCGTGTCGGCGACCGTGAGCTGCCGCCAGGTGAGCGGCCGGCCGATCCGGTCGGGATCGAGATCGAGCCAGACGGGCGCGTAGAGCCGGCGGCCGGGGGAGTCTTGGGCGAGCCGCAGCCCGTCGTCCGCTGCCGTGAACCCGCCGCGGACGGGCACCCGCCACTCCTGGAGGGCGAGCGGGCAGGCCATGAACCGGACGGCTGTGTCCCGCACGAGAATCTCACGGGTCTCGGCCGCCGGGGCGGCCTCGAGCCCTGCGGCCAGCGGCAGGGTTGCGGCGTAGCGCAGCCAGCCGCTGTCGGGATCGTCGTCGGCGGCTGCCGGCGGGGCGGTGGTCGTGACGGCGTCGGCCAGGAGCAGCACCCGATCCCGGGGCAGGAGCACGATCGTCCGCTCAAACTGCCGGCCGCCGGGAAGCGGTGCCGTGATCTCGAGATAGCAGGCCTTCCGGCCCGCTTCCCAGCAGGCCACGGTCCAGGGGGCCTCGGGCTCGAGCCGTTCGCCGTCGACGACGAGGCTCCAGCTCCAAGGGCCCTCCACGAGCATCCGATCGCCGACGGCGATCTCGAGCCGCGGGACCGCCTGCCGATAGTCGCACAGCACGCGAACGGCCCGGGCGTCCCAGCCGGTGCGCATGGTGGCGATCGCTGCCGCGGCGTCGTTTGTGTGCAGCCGGATGCAGCGGGTGACGGGCGGCGCCGCCCGCCGCTTGGAAACGACCGCCTGCACGGTGCGGGCGGGCCGACCGCCGAGGTCTGCGACCGCATCGAGCAAGGCGGCGGTGAAGGCCGGCGGCATCAGGCCCGTGGCCTCGATCTGCCGGCCGTGGCGGCCAAGCAGCCGGAGGATCGCGGTGGCCGCCTCCCGCCAACGCCGTTCCGTCGGCTCGCCCCAGATCGCGGCGCCGGTGGCCTCGGCAATCTCCCGGCAGCTCGTCCAGCGAACCACCCGCCGCACCATTTCGCTGCCGGTCGCCACGTTCACAAAGCCTCGCGGCGAGACGAGCCGGTCGATCTCCGCCGTGATCGCGTCGGTGGCCCCAGCCTCCAGGCAACGACAGGCCTCGATGTCGGCGAACAGCCGGGCGAGGGTGAACACGAACCGGGCCGACGCGGTGTCACCGCGGGCGAGCGGCTCGCTGGAGCTTCGGGCCAACTGCACGAGCCGCTCGAGCAGGCCACCGGCCGACCCGCCGGCGCGACGGGCGCGGGCCATCCAGCCGAGCGCCCAGGTGGCGGCTTCGGCGGCGAGCCAGCGATCCCCGCCAGCACCGCTCCCGGCATCCTCGAGGCATTCGGCAATCGCCGCCTCGACGAACCGGCTTCGTTGGGGGTTGGCCGCGCCGGCCTTCACCTGGTCCGCTAGCTGGAGCAGATGGTCGCGGCAGCTGAGGGTGTCGGTGAGATCGGCCAGGCCGCGGATGCGGCGGGCGGCCTCGGGCCGACGGATCCGCGGCGGCTTGGGCGGGCTGGCTGCCGCCGGGCTGCGCGGCGACTCGGCGTCGCCGCGCGAGGCCTTATCAGCGGCGTTGGGATCAGCGTCGTTGGGTTGCGGAGCCGGCGGGTGGCGGCGGCCGTTGGAGGAGGAGCGGGAGCGATCCTGCGGGCCGCGGGTCTCAGTGGGCATGGGGCGTGGGTGGATCTCTCAAGGGGGAGCGGCGCAGGGCGGCGGCTGCCGGCCCTGCGGGGTGACGATGGCGCGGGAGCCCCCGCGGCGGTATCGTACCGGCGGCAGAAGGCGGCATCCATGATCCCGTCAGCCCCGGGGCGCCCGGCCCCTCCTCAGGAACCGCCATGATGACCACCCACCGCCGGCCTCTGGCCGCCCGCCGCGGGCTGATCTTGGTCGCCGCGACGATGCCGCTGGCGTGGGGGAATGGAGCCGCTCCGGCTCTCCGGGCTGCGGAGCCCGCCTCCACCGAGTCTGCGGCGGCCGCCGCCGATCCCCACCCCGATCTCCGCCGGCTCTCACCTGACCATGCGATCTGGCTCGATCCGGCCAGGGGGGAGGTGGTGGTCGGGGGCGTCGTGGCGCTCGCCGAGGGGCCGATCGAGGTCTTCGCCTGTCCCGAGCGGACGAAGGAACACGAGGCTGTGGTGGCCACGAGCTGTCCGGCGCGGTTCGTACACGCCGGCCTTCTAGCGATCGGCCTCGAGCCGGGGAGCCCGGTCGCGTTTCATCCCGCGTATCTGGCCGCCCGCGGGCCGGCGGTGGCGATTCGCGTCCGCTGGACGGATGCCGCGGGCAAGGCCCAGGAGTGCCCAGCCCAACACTGGGTGCGGAACACGAAGACGGGCCGCCAGCTCGACGCCGAGTGGGTGTTTGCAGGAAGCGGATTCTGGCGGGACCCCGCCGACGGCCAAGATCACTACCAGGCCGACGGCGGAGACATGATCTGCGTCTCGAACTTTCCCACTGCGATGCTCGACCTGCCGATCGAAAGCAGCGAGTCGAACGAGGCCCTTCTGTTCGAGGCCTTCGCCGGCCGGGTTCCGCCCCGGGGCACCG
>JBJOHE010000196.1:0-8460 GCA_046047895.1 Planctomycetota bacterium
TCTGCCATCGCAAGGGCATCGCCAACGTCCGCACCTGGGCCGACGAATGGCTGGCCGGTGCCCGCGGAGCCTGATGGGGCATAGTACCGCATTGGGCAGGCTGCAAGCCTGCCCCCACGGGCGAACTGGTACACAGACCCAGCGAGCACTTCACCGAGCACTTCGAACAAGGTTCCCATGGTCGGGGTTGCCCGTGTCCCCGAGACGGCCTAGAGAACAACCGCAGCCCGGAGGGCGAAGCGCGGTTCTCTCGGAGTGAGCGGAGGGCAAGGATGCCCGAAGCGAACGTCCGGCGAGGGGTCACGGGCGACCCCGACCGATCAGTTGACCCTGCTTCGGCCCCTTCCATCCGCCCCCCACACGCTGCTTCCAGCCTCCGGGAGTGACCCCGCGGCTCACGCCGGAAGGTCATCCCACATCGGACACCAGAGCGGCTGCCGAGGAAATAACTGCCCGGCAAGCTTCTGGGCCATCTGGGTCGAGGGCTCCATCCGGCCGGCAGCCACCGCCTCGAGCGGATCGCATTGACCGAGCAAGAGCCGGGCGAGTTCATCGTCGGTGAGCCGCAGGTAGCTGCGGCCGATCCGACCAGGATGCACGGCGGCCTGCCGCGGCTCCGAGTCCTTGGCCTCGGCCACGATGACCGAGCCACGGAACGACGGGGCATCGAGCCCGAGTTCGACCGTCTCCCGGATCCCCGCCTCGATCACCCGCCCGGCCACGGCCGGCGCGACTGCTTCGAGCAGGGCCTGGGGCTGGAAGACCTTGGCCACGATCATCCGGTCGCCCTGAGCGACCCCACCGCCGCCGCCGGCCACTGCCGCATGGAGCGGGTCGCAGGCGCTCGACTCATAGACGATCTCCTGGCGATCGTTTTCGATCGCCTCGGCGCAGACCCGGGCCAGGATTTCCTGCTCGAGCCCGGCGAACTCGGGATCGGCCATGATCTCGAGCACCCGGTTGCCGGCCTGGATGCAATAGCCCACGATCCGCGCGCTCGACTCCTGAAGCTCGTAGCGGTCTTGGCCGACGAGGGCGACGAGGATCGAGTCGAAGGCGCCGCGGCTGACGAGCCAGCGGCCATAGTTTTCGTCGCGGGTGATCGGCCCGACGAACCGGCGAGCGTTCTGCGCGTAGATCCGCAGGATCGCCGGCAGCTCCACATGCCGCCACTGCCGCATGGTCACGCTCACGCCGTCGCGGCGGGGGCCTTCGAGCAGCCGGGCCATGATCTCGGTCGGCCGGCCGGGCGTAGCGCAGTCGCGGCCGAGCACGCTCCAGCCGAGCTCATGAAACGAGGGAGCGATCCGGGTGCGGGAAAGCGCCAGCACAGCACCGGCTTGTCGCATCCGTTCCTCGCCCGCCTTCACGAGCCGCTGGCCGTGGCCGGCGCCCCGGCATTCGGGCAGCACAGCCACCCGATCGATCACCGCGCCGCGAACCGCCGCGGAGCCGATCGCGATCTCCCGCGGCACGACCTCGGCATGCCCCACGATCCGGCCGCCGAGTCGAGCCACAAGCCGGTTGGCAGAGTCGTGGTCGGGATGGTCGACGGCAGCGTGGAATTCCGCCCGGCTCGGGGGCGTCGGCAGACCGGAAAGGAGTTGCAGGATCTCGCTCTGCTCACCCGCTCGGGCGGGCGCCACCTGGCATTCCTCGAGCATCCAGGCCGGCGGAGCGAAGGGCACGACCGGATGGTGGGGCAGATGGTGCACCGGGGCCCGACGGACGGGAGTTCGCCGGCTGATCACGCTCCCGGAGGGACGAATCTCGACCGAATGAACGACCGCAGTCGGCGGCTCGGCGACGGCCGCCGTGGGCCGCTTCCGCGGCTTGGCCGGCCGGGCGGTGGTCCGGGCGAGCTTCACCGCAGCGACGGCGTCTGGGGTCGAGGCAGCCCGGGATCGCTTCGTGGCCGATGAGCCGCGGCCGGCGGAGGCGTCCTTGGCGCGAGACGTAGACCGGGAGGCCGTCCGCAGCGGCGGGCGGCGAGAGAACGAACGAACACGACACCAACTCGGGGAACGATCCACCCGATGCATGATGCCTCCTTTCCCTGGAGTGGCAGATGCAATCCGTTGCCCGAACAAGATAGGCGGCGGCTCAGGCGTTTTCCAGTAGCAGGAACTCTCGCAGCATCTTTTCCGGGAAAAAACACCAGGGATGCGTCCGGCTCCAGAGCACCTTGCGGGCCCGTTCGGCGGCCTCGAGCGCCGGAATCCGCCCCTCGAGTTCGGTCGTTTTCGACCCCACATGGGCGGCAAGCGCCTGGTTGACGGCGCGGATCTCGTGGCACCTGCGGCGGGCGAGCGTGGGCGTGGGCACCGTGTCGATCCAGCGCTGCTTCGAGATGACGAGCTCCCGAATGCCGGCGGAGAGCGCGGTCGATTCGAGGTGCCGCTCGGGGTGGTAGGTGATGTCGCGAAGCGTCCGCATGACCGCGGCGAGCTCACCCCTGGGGTCGGCCGACTCGATTCCAGGAAACATCCGTTCGAGCGGCAAGCGGAGGGTTCCCGACACCACCGCATGCCGCGGCGGATCGGAACCCACGAGCCGGCGGACGATCCCGTCGGTGATCGTGTCGTAGGCGGCGCCGCCGATGCCGTGCACGAACACGTCGGCGACGAGCAGCCGGGCGATGAGCGTGGTGACAAGTGCCCGTGGCCGCAGCCGGACACCGTGCTCCTCCATTCGGGAGAGGGCGTCGATCCACTTCGAGGGCGAGGTGTCGGCCGCGATCGGCAACTCCACCCGCACCGTCTCCAGATCGGAGAGCGTCATCCCGCCGGGCATGGCGGTCGAGGCGAACACGCGGCGGCGGCGGCGGTCGTCCTTCGACCACATCCACCAGGGCAGCTCAATCCACTCTTCGCCCCCGTCGTCGAGCAGGGCCAGGTCGGGCATGGGCCGGCCCCGGCCGCGGATCCGGCGGGCCCGGCGGTGGTCGGCGAGCGCCGCGTTATAAGCCTCGTGGAGCGGCCGGGCATGGGCCAGGAGCCAGCCCACGAACACCATCACGGTGGGCAGCCGCACCATCTCCGCCACCGGCAGTTCGAGGGTCTCGAGCCCAAACCGCTCTTCGAGCATGTGCCGGGCCTGGGCGATCCCGAGCCCGAGCCTGTGGCTGGCGGCGGCCCGCTCCACCACCAGCGGCCACCATCGTCGCACGATCGCGTTAGGCACGAGCGGCACGAGCATGTCGGCGGCGCGGTCGCCAAAGGATGCGAGGCAGTCGGGATCGACCACGCCCCGCTCCTCCCAGGCCTGCTCCGGCGCCGGCCCGTCGAAGTCGATGTGCTCGACATGGGCGGCCTCCGGGGTGCCGACGGGCACGCCCACGCTCGCGCGGCCGCAGCGATCGCTATCAACGACGAGGTTGACCGCCGTGCCGCCGACCCGCCGGGCGTAGGCATCGAGCACCGAATTCTTGAGCCAGACGCCCGGATGGAAGAGTTCGGGCTGATGGCCGCCCATGATCACCGGCCGCGTGATCCAGTCGGCCGTGTCGGAGGGGCGGAAGACGTCTCGGTAGGAGCCGGTGTATTCGGCCGCCACCATCAGCACCTCGCGGCGGGTGGCGGCAACCAGCTCCCAGAGCCGCATGTCGCCGATCCGCACGTCGAGCGCGGTCCGCAGAAGCTTGTTGTTGTCGACGAGCGCCTCGATCGAACCGGTGCCGGGCGAGGGCACGATCGGCGGCTCAACGAGCCTGCCGCCCGAGGCATCGGGTGGCTCATACATGCGGCGGCGAACGGTCATCGGCGACAAGACGGCCCCGGGGCGAAACACTCTGCCAGCGAAGACCCTCGGCCCGCTGGGGATCGCGACGGTAGCACACCCCCACCCTGCTGGACCATGCCGACTCGCTCAGCGGTCGTCGCCGCGGCCGGCAGCCACCGCCACCTCGGCCCGGTCGAGCACCTCCCGGTAGTAGGCCAGCCGCGTGGCCGCGTCGTCGAGGGCTCCCCCAAAACTCCGGCTGGCATCGAGATAGACCAAGGGCACAGGCAATTCCACGATGGCCAGGCCGGCCGCCGCCGCCTGCACCCAGACCTCCAGGGGCATCGCGTAGCCCTGCTCGTGAGGGTGGATCGCGGCGAGCGCCCGCCGGGTATAGGCCTTAAATCCGCAGAAGGCATCGGTGATCTCCAGGCCGAGCCGCCGGTTGATCTCCGCCGTGATCTCGGCGTTGATCCGCCGCCGGGCCTCTGGGGGCTGGCTGTCGCCGGCAAACTGGCGGAGATAACGGCTGCCGCTGACGATCCCCGCCCCGAGTTCGGAAGCCGCCGCAACGAAGCTCGGGATCAACCGCGGCTGGTGCTGGCCGTCGCAGTCGATCGTGACGAGGCCATCCCAGGGGCCCGCGACCGTCTCGCGAAAAGCCGTGGCGAGCGCCGCGCCGTAGCCGCGATTCTGCGGGTGCCGCACCACACGGAGGTCGGCTCGGGTCGCCACGCGGTCGGCGAGGAGTTCGGCCGTGCCGTCGGTCGAGCCGTCGTCGACGACGAGCACGTCGGGGGTGATCTTCACCACCTCGTCGAGCACCGCCGCCACATGGGCTGCCTCGTTATAGACCGGCAGGGCGGTGAGGTATCGCGGCATGGCAGCTGAGGGCGGGCACTCGGGAAATAGCGGATTCTACGCCGCCAGGAGGGCCGATTCAAAAGCCGCCGATGCAAGCTGGCCGCGGGTCGCTCGGTATCGCCTCAGAGCCAACCGATCGGGTCGCGATCGGCGGCGGCGGGAACGGCGGTGAGGCCGGGAACCGCCGCCGCGAGCCGCCGGCCGAGCGCGGCCATGGCGAAGTGTTCGCTCACATGATGCCCCACGGCGATCACCGCGAGTCCGGCGGCGCGAGCCGCGATCGCATCGTGGAGCTTGAGCTCGCCGGTCACGAGCGTGGTGCAGCCGGCCTCAGCGACCTGACCCACGAGGTCGCCACCGCTGCCGCAGACGATGCCCACCTGACCGGCGACCCGGTCGGCATCCCCCACGAGCTGCACGGCCGGAGCCGCAAGCGCGGCTGCGAGCTTCTCCGCAACCGCTGCCACGGTCGCAGTCGGCCCGGCGGAGCCGCGACGGCCGAAGCCTGCTCGCGGCTCAACGGCGTCGGGCTCAATCGGCGCGGCGTCGGCCAGACCGAGCAGGGCGGCGAGCTGATCGTTGATCCCGCCGACGGCCGAATCCCAGGCGGTGTGGCTGCTCCAAATGCCGATCCCGTGGCCGACGAGCTCGAGGAGCACCCGCCCGGTTCCCGTGTCGGGCGTGAGCCGAGCGACCGGCCGAAACGGCAGCGGGTGGTGGGTCACCACGAGATCGACCCGCTCCCGCACGGCCTCGGCCGCCACCTCCAACGTGAGCGTGAGGCAGGTGAGAATCCGCGAGATCCCGGGGCCGCGGGGTGCCGCGAGCAAACCCACGGCATCCCAGTCGGCCGCCAGCCGCAGCGGGGCGATTGTTTCGAGCGCGGCGATCACCTCTGGGAGCCCGGGCATTCCTCGAAGATACTATCC
Organism: Planctomycetota bacterium; assembly: GCA_046047895.1. Lineage (GTDB taxonomy): Bacteria > Planctomycetota > Planctomycetia > Pirellulales > UBA1268 > QWPN01. The sequence goes on from JBJOHE010000196.1 coordinate 5,514, forward strand.
GTGGCCTCCGTTCTGGAACGCTGGAACCCGTGTTTATGGAAACCTCCCGGCTGAGCGTGCCGGCCTCCGCCCTGGCCGCCGACTTTCGCAAAGCCCTCCGCGCGGCCCGCGACCTGGGCGTGGGCGGGATCGAGCTCGACGCCCGCAGCGGCTTTGACCCTACCGAGATCGGCCAGACGGGCCTGCGTCAGATCCGCAAGTGGCTCGGCGACGAGGGGCTCGTGGTCTCGGCGGTGGCGTTTCGCACCCGCGGCGGCTACGGCGACTCCGATCGGCTCGAAGGCCGGATCGCCGCCACCAAGGCCGCGCTCCGGCTCGCCTTCGATCTCGGCGCCGGCGTCGTGCTCAACCATCTCGGCGAGATTCCCGCCTCCGATACGGCCCCCGAGTGGCGGCTGCTTGTCGATGTGCTCGCCGACATCGGTAGCGTCGGCCAACATGTCGGGGCCACGCTCTGCGTCGAAGCCGGCCGTGCGGCGCCTGCCGACCTGGCGCGGCTGATCAAGGCCCTGCCCGAGGGCTCGCTGCTCTGCGACATCGTCACCGGCGGGCTCGTTGTGCACGGCCACGATCCCGCCCAGGCTGTCGAGCAACTGGCGGGCCACATCGGCAGCGTCCACGCAACCGACGCGGTGGCTGGTCCCTTCGCTGGCCGCGGCCGCGCCGTGGTGCTCGGCACCGGCCAGGTCGAACTCCCGCCGGTGCTTGCGAAGCTTGAAGAGCGAGGTTACTCGGGCTGGATCGGCCTCGAACCGGTCGAGCCCCGCGACGCCCGCGAGGAACTTGCCGACGCCATCGACTTCATGCGGGCGATCTGATGGCCCGCCCACCGTGAGCCACGTGCCCCGGCACGGCGAATTGGGCCACCGAGCCTGCCATGTGCCCCCAGCCCGGACCGCCGGCACTCAACTATCACCTGTCCTGCGGGCCGGCTATAATCAATATTCATGCGCTCTTGTCCCGGCTGCCGCCGTGCGATCGCCTGGGTGATGCTCGTCCTCTATGGGCTCATCGCCTCGGGGCTCCCCTTGCCTCTGGGCGGGCCGGCGGCCGATTCGCCTCAAGCTCAACGGCTCGCGGCCAAGGATCGCTCACGGCCGTTTCCCTGCATGGACAAGCCCTGTGGCTGTCGCTCGGCCACGCAGTGTTTCACCAACTGCTGCTGCCATTCCCCGGCCGAGACGCTCGCCTGGGCCAAGGCCCGCAGGCTCGAGCCGGCGGTGCTGGCGGCGCTCGAGCGGCGCGTGGCTTCAGCAGCACCGCCTTCCAGTGGTTGTTGCAGCAGCGGCCGCGCGGCTGACTGTGCCGACGCCAGCTGCGACGCAGAGTCGCCCGACGAGGCGATCTGCAGCGACTACCAATCGCTGGCAGCCGATCCGGTCGAACCGGCGATCACCATCCCGTCGCCCCCGGAAGCCCCGGTCGACCATGAGCCCCGCGTGGGCAACGAGGTCGTGATCCTCCAGGCGATGCTCGCCTGCGGCGGGATCGTCGGCCAGTGGATGGCGGTGGCCGTCTCGCTGCCGCCGCCGCAGCTCGCTGCATGGGATCTGCCGTGGCCGCTGGTCGACACCCTCAGCCACGACGACGAACGGGCCCTGGGCCTTGCCGGCCCGCCCGATGCCCCGCCGCCCAGGGCCTGACGACGCCTCGCTGCCAGCCGAATCCCGGCCGGCGGCTGTTTCACGTCGTTTTCTCCGCCTGGCTTCGCCATGCGGCCGCGCGGCCGCAGCGAGACCGGCGGGCATCTATCCGATTCACGCGAACGGCCCGGGCTCCGCCTCGGCGTTTCGCCCCACACAAGGAATTCCTTTCATGACGATGACCAGAACGTGTTTGCCATTGCTCCTCGCCGGCCTCTGCCTCGCGGGCCTTCCGCAGGCCAGGGCCGCCGAGATTTCCGCTGTGCCCGGCCCCGATGACCAGGGCGGGATGCTGATGCCGATGGTGTCGATCACCGGTGCCGATAGCATCTCCAACCCCACGAGCGGCACGGTGTCGGTGATGTTCGCTCCGGCTTCGGTGCCAGACCTTCGTTCGCTCGAGGACTGGAGTCCGGGCGATTGGTTTTCCACCACGGCGAGTTGGCGGCCCGACATCGGCTCGCCAGCCGGAGTCGGCGGCACGCCGGCGCCGAACGCGGGCAACGGCGATCGGTTCAACAACCAATACGGCTTCCTGTTCACCAACTCCGGTGGCACACGGCCGAGCACCGCGGCCCTCACGACGCAGGGCAAGGCGATGGCGATCAAGCTCACGAGCGTCTCGTCGCCGAGCCTGGAATCCTTCAACTACGTCAACAACCAGAACCTCTGGGATCAGGTGTTCGCGGCGGTGAATGACCAGGTGCTCTGGAACGGGAACATGTGGCACAACTACTTCACGCTGCCGGCCTCGGCTCCCGCGGGAACCTACACGGCCGAGTTCGAGGTGTTCGTGGCCAACACGCCCTTCACCGGAACCACCGGCTGGGCCCAGTACGACTCGGCGGCCACCAGCGCCACCGCCGATCCCAACTTCACCCCGGCGACGCTGACCTACACCTGGAACGTGTCGGCGGTGCCCGAGCCTGCCGCCCTGGGCCTGCTCGGAATCGGCAGCCTGGCCGGCGCTGCGATCCTGCGCCGGCGGCGACGGGTGCTGTGATGCCGCAGCGAGTGACCGCCATCCGCGGGATCATGCGCACGACGGACCGCGGGGCCTGGCAGCTGCCGGGCCCCGCGGCACCGCGGGCGTTCACCCTCGTGGAATTGCTCGTGGTGATCGCGATCATCGCCACGCTCGTGGGGCTCGTTCTTCCGGCGGTGCAGGCGGCCCGCGGCGCATCCACCCGCACCCGCTGCGCCAACACGCTCAAGCAGATCGGGCTGGCGACGTTTCTCTACACCGACACCCACAAGGATCGCTTCCCGCGGAGCCAGCACAGCGCGGCGGCCCACGGCGAGCC
>JBJOHE010000197.1:0-4375 GCA_046047895.1 Planctomycetota bacterium
AACAACTCGGGCGACATCTGGCTCGCCTGCCAGCTGCTCTGGGCCTCGTTTCTGCCGTTGGCCGCCCGATGGTCCCTCGACGGTCGCCGGGCCGGCGGCGGGCCCCCTCCAGCGGCCGTGCTCTCGGCCGGCTCGGTCGCGATCGTGCTGCAACTGGTGGCCGTTTACCTCGGCGCGGGCATGTCCAAGTGCAACGCCACCTGGCTCGAAGGCAGCGGGATGATTCGAGCGCTTTCGATTCACGACCACGGCACGCCACTGGGCATGGCGATCGCATCCCTGCCATGGCTGGCCCCTCCGCTCCAGCGGGCCGTGCCGATCGCGGAGATCGCCCTGCCGCTGGTGGCGCTCGCGGTGCCCGCGGCACGGCTGCGGCTCGCCATCGTCGTGGTCGCGATCGCCTTCCACATGGGCATCGGCCTGCTGATGCGGGTGGGGCTGTTCGCCGCGGTCGGCGTCGTGGCCTGGCTGCCGCTGGTTCCGGCCGCGGCCTGGCCGCCCGGTTCAGCCACGTCTGGGCCACCCGTCACGAGGCTCGGCCGGCCGGCGAGCCTCGCCTGCTGGCTGCTGCTGGCGGTCGCCGCAGCGGCCTTCCTGATTCAGTCGGTCGCCGGCCTCCCGGACCAGCTCCCCAGGCCGCTCGCGATCCCGATCAACCTGGCATTTCTGCCTCAGGAGTGGCGGATGTTTGGCACGGTCCGGGATCAGGAGCAGTGGGTTTCATGCCGCTGCATCACTGCCGATGGCAGGGCCTTTGATCCTCTGCGGGGCGGTAGGCCTGCCAAAGCCGGCCCTCCCGCTGGTGGCTTTGCCTCGCTGCCGAACCATCGCTGGCACCGGTTCCTGTGGCGGTTGCCGGAACCGGCGGCCCGGCCGTTTGCGGCGACGGCCGCAGCCGCCATCGCCCGGCACTGGAACGCGAACTGCGGGCCCGCGGATCGTTGTGTCGCGGTTGAAGTCTGGTGCGGTACGGCCGAGGTCGGCGCAGGAGACGGAACCGTCCGCGATGCGCTGCTGGCCGCCTGGCCGCCCCGTTCGCCCGCCGGGCGGGGCAGCCTCGACCGTTTCCTCCAGGGCCGCCCAGCCGAGGAGGCGGCGCGGTAAGCTTCTCAAGCGATGTCCGGCCGCCGCGACAGAGGCCCCGACGCGAGAGTGGCGAAACTGGCAGACGCGCTGGATTTAGGTTCCAGTGCCGCAAGGCGTGCGGGTTCGACTCCCGCCTCTCGCATTCAGGTTGGCCGGCTGGCCGGCGGCAACCGTGGCCTCAACAGCGGCTTCGGCAGACAAGCGGGCTCTCACCGGCCGCCGGCAACCCGCAGACGCTTGGTTTCGGCTGCGGCGTCGAAAGGCACGCGGGGCACCAGCCGCGGGCTTGCGGCCGCCGCGTGGCTCGCCGCCTGTACGTCGGCGTCCCGCTGGGTCACGGCAAACTTCCGCTTGGCCCGCCAGCCCGAATCGGCCTCGAAGAGGTTCTCGTCTTCCGGCCGCGGCTGAGCGGGAGCCGGGGTGGGCTCGGGCTTGACTGTGGGCGGGGCCGGCGGCGGGGTCGGGGTCTCAGTCGGAGTCGGTGCCGGAGCGGGCGCTGGAGCCGCAGGTTCAGGCTGACGAGCTGCCGGGGCAGGCTCGGTCTCTGGCCGTGGTGGCAGGAGATCGGGCGCCGGCGCGGTGAGCGGGGCGGCGGCTTGCGGAGCGGGCGCCGGCAGGTCGCCAGCGTTTGGATTCATCGATTCCTCGTCGGCCCCCGGCACCTCAGACCGCGGCGGCGATACGGGAGCCACGGCCTGATTGTTGGAGACCTGCATGACCTGCTGCCCGGGCCACTTTCGCCACTGGGTGCCGTAGTAGCCGTAGCGATCGGGCCGCACCGGGCAATATGGGACGCACTGTCCGTCGCGGCAGCCGTGGTGATGGCCGTGGAGTCCGCCATGTCCACCGCAGGCCGGCCCGCAGTTGGTGCAGGGCATCGCCCCGGCGGGGACCACCGCGGGGTCGACGATCCGGCCCCGGGCTACCTGGGGCTGCTCGGCCGCCCGGAGCGAGTCGAGGCCGGCGACCGGCCCGGCGATTCCAACCGCCACCACGAGCCGCAGAGCCGAGCGAGTCGTCGTGCTCAAACGAGCCCGTTGCAGCCAGGAAACGCGATTGAAGGCGGTGGTCATGGCGTGGACTCCTCGGAGGCTACCGGCCGCGGGGGCCGGAGGGGGCCGATGGAACTCGGCGGGTGTTCGGATCAAGGGGCGGTCGGGCCGGAAAAACCGGCACGATCCTGTTGATCGGCAAAGTCGGCCGGCAAACTTTGGGGATTCCGCAGGCTGGAAGGCAGCCTGGAGGGCGGCGCCGGCCCTGGCCGGCGTGGGGGTCTGGGCCCCTGAGCCCCGGTCACTGAGGTGGTACACTGCGAGACTTGCTGGGTGCGACATGTCTTGGAGATGAACGACCGTGAAACGGGTCAATTTCAAGTTTCTGCTGATCATGATCGTGGTTCTCGTCGCCCTGCTGGGCGGCCTGATCCTGCTGCGGCGATTTCAGGTGAGTCGCAACGCCGGCACCAAGCTGGAATTGGCGAAGCAGAAGCTCGAGGAAGGAAAGGCCGGCGAAGCCCTGGAACTCTTCGGGCAGTATGTCGGCCTCCGGCCTAAGGACGACGAAGCCTTCGCGGAGTACGCCAAGCTCCTGATGGGCCGGGCCCAGTCGCCCGACGCCACCCGCAATGACTTTGGCCGGGCCTACGCGGCGATGGAAACAGCCGTCCGCCGCAACCCCGACAACGACCCCCTGCGGCAGCAGTTGGCCGAGTTTCAGATCGGCGTGGGCCGGGCCGTCGACGCCCGCGAGCATCTCGACGTGCTGCGGGAGCGGCAGGCGAAGCTCTCTCCGGAGGAAGCCGCCGAACAGGCCGACGACATCAAGCGGATCGAACTGCTGCTGGCGGCCAGCTATGTGGGCGGCGGCGACTCCGACGAGGCGGCCGCGATCGTGGCGCGGCTCGTCGGTTACGACCTGGACACGCGGGAATTCGACCCCGCCTTCGACGGCAGCTCGGCCGAGGCCGACGCCTACGTGATGCTGGCGGGCATTCTCGAGAGCAAATTCGAAGACAAGGAAGCGGCTAAACAGGTGCTCGACAAGCTGATCGAGACCCATTCCGATGAAACTCGCGCCTGGCTGGCGATGACCACCTGGTATCGAAGTCAGAAGGAGCTCGACAAGGCGGCCGAGGCGGTGGCCAAGGCCCTGGCGATCGACCCGGACGACGTGAACGCCCTGTTCGCCGACTTTGAGCTCGCGCTCGCCCAGCGGGACGTGGACCGGGCCGAGGCGATCGCCTCCCGGGCACTCGAACTCTACCCAGACGACGAGCGGTCGTACCGCGGCTATGCGGCGGTCAGCCTCCAACAGGGGGATCTCGCCCAGGCTGAACAAACCCTGGTTGACGGAGTGGGACGTCTGCCGCGGCAGCGGTCGCTGCTCCTGATGCTGACCGACGTCCTGCTCCAGGAAAACAAGCTGACCGAGGCGGCCCAGGCCCTGGCCCGCATCCGCGAACAATACGACGCCAACAGCCCGCCGGTGCAGATTCTCGAAGCCAGGCTGCTCGTGGCAGAACAGCGATGGAACGAGGCCAAGCAGCTCCTGGAGCAGGTGCGGCCGCAGGCGATGGGGAGTGCCGACCTCGTGCGTCAGGTCGATCTTTACCTGGCCCAGTGCCATGCCAAGCTTAATGAGTTCGACGCCCAGCTTGAGGTCAATCGGCGGGTGCTCTCCGATGATCCGAACTCCCTCGCCGCCCGGGCCGGCGCGGCCCAGGCCCTGATCTCGGCCGGCAAGGTCGCCGAGGCGCTGGCTGAATTCGAATCGATCGCCGAATCGCTCCAGAAATCGCAGCTCGCGCGGCTGCCACAGATCTGGTATCCGCTGCTCCAGCTGCGGATCAACACGCAATCAGCCCGGCCGGAAGCGGAGCGGGATTGGAGCAAGGTGGACGAACTGCTCGACCTCCTGCAGGAGGCGGGCGCCGTCAATCCGACCCAGATGGCCCTGCTTCGCGCTGAGTCGCTGATTCGCCGCGGCGAGAAGAAGGCGGCCACCGACCTGCTGGAGGAAGTGGCGGCCATGACCGCCGATCCGCTGGTCTGGGCCGGCCTGGCCACGCTCGAACTCCGCACCACAGGCCGGGAGGCTGCCCAGACGGTGCTCGACCGGGCGCCGGAGGCTGCTCGCAATTCTCCGCCCGTCTTACTCGTGGAATCGCAACTCGCGGCCGGCCTGCCGCCCGAACAGGCGCTCGAAATCCTCGATGCCGTCGAGAAGCGGGGCCGCACCCTGCCCGATGACGAGGCCGCACAGGTGTTTGCCACGCTCGCCCCAATCCGGC
>JBJOHE010000198.1:0-8385 GCA_046047895.1 Planctomycetota bacterium
GGCGAACACATTGCCCTTTGTCACCACGGCGTATTCGGTGTCGGGCTGCAAGTTGAGGGACAACCCCGTGATCGAAATCGGTGAGGATGAGAAGGGACTCTGCAGAATCGACTGGACGAAGGTGCCCGGCCCTGCACTGTTTGCCTGCGCAGTCCAGATCTCAACGGACAGGTCGCCACCGACGTAGTTGCCCGAGTTGTAGACGTCGAGCACTACGTCGGTGAGTTGCGTTAATGCTGATGTCGTGCGGAAAGGCGCTGCCATCCACTGGTTGTTTGAAATGCCGGTGGTACTCGTCGGAGCGACATCTATGTTTGACGACAAAACTGCTGCTGCCGTGATCGATGCGGCAGGGAACCGAACGAATAGAATCGCGATAAACGCAGCCGTGCCGAGGAACCCTCGACTCGTGGATTTCATCACAAACCGCCGTCCGGGCTCGGGCGTTGCAGGCAAGCGACTCATCAGAACCTCTCCGTCAGGGGACTGGTCGGAAAAAGCCAGTGCCCTTGTTCACACACGGAAGTGCGTCGCTGCTTTCGACCGTCGCCAGCATATCAGTGATGGCTTCGTCGCCAGTCCCCGAAATCGCAAATGTGCTGAATCCGGCTCAGGCTGGGACAAATCCCCGGCGAGAGCAGGCCGCGGACGCCATCGGCGAGATGATCACGGCTGGTGGTCACCGCCCCGCGGGCAATCGCCGGGAGGCGGCCATGGCAACGCTCGCGGCGACCGGAACCGACGACGCCACGGCCGATGCTGACCCGGTTACAGGTCGGGGTGCTAGTCGGGGTAACGCCACGGCTTCAGGTGGCACAACACGGCACGAGGTGGCAGGCTGGGCAAAGAATGCCGATTGCCAGCCGGCGACGATCAGCATGACCGCCGCGGCGCCGAAGCCCTTGCCGCGGCACGACTTGGCACCGGTTGGCACGGGGCGGCACGAGAGAAAAGAAAGAGGCTCCGGTCGGAGTCGAACCGACGATGGCGGATTTGCAATCCGCTGCCTTAGCCACTTGGCTACGGAGCCTTACGATCGACGGAGCGTCGGGGCGGCCCATCGCTCTTCTTTCATCAACGCTACGGCAGGCTGGGCGACCTGGTCAAGGTCTTCTGCCTGCGGAACCCTTGGCGATTCGTCGGATCACGACGGTCACCACGGTCATGCGTAGGGATCGGCCAGCCGATGCCTCCGGCTTCAATCCATTCGTTTTTCCGCCCCATCACCGTCGGAATTGGCCGCTTCAGCAGGCTGGCGATATAGTCTCGGCTCATCGGACGGCCTCGTTGCAGGCCCCGGAGAGCGGCCCGACGCCCCCACCCAAAGGACGAGGAGTTTTTCGAGCATGGCGAACGAGGGAACCTGCGACATCGGCCTGATCGGCCTGGCCGTGATGGGCGAAAACCTGGCCCTGAACATCGCCAGCCGCGGCTACAAGATCGCCGTCTTCAACCGCACCACGAGCGTCACCGACGCCTTCGTCTCCGGACGGGGCAACCAGCCGAACGTTGTCGGCTGCCACTCGCTGGCCGACCTTGTCGCAGCCCTGAAGCCACCCCGCAAAGTGATGATGATGGTCAAGGCGGGCCCGGCCGTCGACGACCTGATCAAGACCCTCCTCCCCCTGCTCTCCCCCGGCGACGTGGTGATCGACGGCGGCAACACGCTCTATTCCGACACCGAACGGCGGACGAAGGAGGTCGAAGCGGCTGGGTTGCTCTACATCGGCACCGGCGTGTCGGGAGGCGAAGAGGGCGCCCTGAAGGGACCGAGCCTGATGCCCGGCGGATCGAAGGCGGCCTGGCCGCTCGTCCAGCCGATCTTTCAGGCGATCGCCGCCAAGGTGGGCCCGAAAGGCGACATCCCCTGCTGCGACTGGGTGGGGCCGCGGGGGGCCGGCCACTACGTGAAGATGGTGCACAACGGGATCGAATACGGCGACATGCAGCTGATCTGCGAAGCCTATTGGATGCTGAAACACGTCGCCGGCCTCTCGAATCCGGAACTGGCCGAGGTCTTCCACGACTGGAATCAGGGCGAACTCGACAGTTACCTGATCGAAATCACCCGCGACATCTTCACCGTGAAGGATCCCGACACCGGCCACTTCATGGTCGATCTGATCCTCGACCGGGCGGGTGCCAAGGGCACAGGGAAGTGGATGAGCCAGTTGGCCCTCGACCTCGGCGTGCCGAGCACGCTCGTTACCGAAGCGGTCTACGCCCGCTGCCTCTCGGCCCTCAAGGAGGCCCGGGTGCGGGCCAGCGGTGGCCTCTCCGGCCCCAGTGGGGCCCCGCCGATCCCCGCCGCCGACCGGAAGGGCTTCATCGAGGATGTTCGCCAGGCGCTCTACGCCTCGAAGATCGCCAGCTACGCCCAGGGCTACGTGCAGCTCGCCGCCGCGGCCAAGGAGCATGACTGGCCGCTCGACTACGGGGCCATCGCCATGATGTGGCGCGGCGGCTGCATCATCCGGGCCCAATTCCTGGAGCGGATCTACGAGGCCTACCAGGCCCAGCCCGACCTCGAAAACCTGATGCTCGCGCCCTACTTCACCGCGGCGCTCGCCCAGGCTCAGCCCGCCTGGCGAACCGTGGTGGCGCTCGCCGCCGCCCGCGGCCTGCCGGTGCCCGCCTTCATGTCGGCCCTCGCCTACTACGACGGCTACCGCTCCGCGAGCCTTCCGGCAAATCTGCTCCAGGCGCAGCGAGACTACTTCGGAGCCCACACCTACGAACGCACCGACAAGCCCGGTACGTTCCACACCGAATGGCTCGACCTCCGCAAGCCCGTGGGAGCATGATCGCAATGGCCAACGCGTTCTTGGAAGAGATGTTTGGGCTCGCCGGCCGCACCGCCGTGGTGGTGGGGGGCACGGGAGTGCTTGGAGGAGCCTTGGCCGAGGGCCTCGCCCGAGCCGGCGCCTTCGTGGTGGTGGCCGGCCGCGGGGCCGACCGCGGCGCCGCCCGGGTGGAAGCCATCAAGGCCGCCGGCGGTGACGGCACGTTCGTGAGCGTGGATGCCGTTGACCGGGAGAGTGTGAAGGCCCTCCTCGAGGCCACCCTCCACGCCACGGGCCGGGCCGACATCCTGGTGAACTGCGCCGGGGTCAATTCCTCGGTGCCCTATCTCGAGATCGCCGACGACGACTTCGCCAAAGTGCTCGACACCAACCTCAAGAGTACGCATCTCGGCTGCCAGATCTTCGGCGGCCACATGGCCGACCATGGCGGCGGCTCGATCCTCAACATCGGCAGCGTGTCGGCTGACAAGCCGCTCTCCAAGGTGTTCGCCTACTCGGCCTCGAAGGCGGCGGTGGTGAACTACACGAAGAACGTCGCCCGTGAACTCGCCCCCCGGGGCGTCCGGGTGAACGTGCTCTGCCCCGGCTTCTTCCCGGCCGAACAGAATCGCAAGATCCTCTCGCCGGAACGGACCGCCACGATCATGAGCCAGACTCCGATGAACCGCTTCGGCGAGCCCCAGGAACTCGTCGGCGCCACGATCCTGCTCTGCGCCCCCGTCGCCGGCAGTTTCATCACCGGTGCCGAGGTCTACGTCGACGGCGGATTCACCGGTATGCGGCTCTAGATCGAGCGGCGGAGGGCAAGCCAGGGTTGCCCTCGCCGGCCACGCCCGACCTCCAGTCGACCAGTTCGTTCCACACCCCATCCCCCAGCACCACGGTCCTCGCGATGCCGCACACCATCGTCATCTTCGGCGCGTCGGGCGACCTCACGAGCCGTAAGCTCGTGCCCGCGATCTACAACCTCTGCCGGGCCGGCACCCTTCCGCCCGACACGCGGATCGTCGGCTTCTCCCGCACCCCGCACACCGACGACGAGTGGCGGACGAGCCTCCGGGAGTCGACCGCCAAGTATGCCGGCGGCGAACCGCTCAACGAGGAGTGTTGGCAGCGGTTCGCCAGCTCCATCCACTACCAGCCAGGTGACATCGGCCGGCCGGAGGATTTCGCGAAGCTCGCCCACCGGCTCGACACGCTCGAAGGGGGCGAGCCGACCACCCGTGTCTATTACCTCGCCACCGCGCCGCAGTTTTACGAGCCGGTGGTCACCGCGCTGGGAGCGACGGGGCAGGCCGACGAGACGGCCGGCCCGCGGCGGATCGTCGTGGAGAAGCCCTTCGGCACCGACCTCCAGACCGCCCGCGGCCTCAACGCCCACCTCCACGGCGTGTTCAAGGAACACCAGGTCTTCCGCATCGACCACTACCTCGGCAAGGAGTCGGTGCAGAACATCCTCGCCCTGCGGTTCGCCAACACGATCTTCGAACCGGTCTGGAACCGCCGCTACATCGACCATGTGCAGATCACGGTGGCCGAGGAGGTCGTGGTCGGCCGGCGGGGCGGCTATTACGACACCGCCGGCGTGCTCCGCGACATGTTCCAAAACCACCTTCTTCAGCTGCTGATGGTGACGGCGATGGAGGCCCCGGTGCGGTTCAACGCCACCGCCGTGCGGAACGAAAAGGTGAAGGTGCTCGAGGCGATCCGGCCGCTCGGGCTCGGCGAGGTGGCGGCCGCCGGCATCCGCGGCCAATACCGTGGCTACCTCCGCGATCCGGGCGTGGCCCCGAAGAGCCAGACCGCCACCTTCGGCGCGATCCGGCTGGAGGTCGACAACTGGCGTTGGCAGGGCGTGCCCTTCTACCTCCGCAGCGGCAAGGCGATGAGCTGCCGCACCACCCAGATCGTGATCGAGTTTCGCCAGCCGCCGCTCGAACTGTTCGCGGGCGGTCGCTCGGCGTTCCACCGCGAGGCCAATCGGCTGGTGATCCAGATCCAGCCGGCCGAGGGCATTCAGCTCCACTTCCACACGAAGGTTCCCGGCGAGGGCATGCGGCTGCGATACACCGATCTCGAATTCAGCTATTCGAAGGAATTCGCCGACCGGCTGCCGGAGGCCTATGAGCCGCTCCTGCTCGACGTGATGCAGGGTGATGCCAGCCTCTTTGCCCGAGCCGACGAGGTGGAAAAGTCCTGGGAGATCATCGACCCCTTCATCCGGGCCTGGGCCTCGGTCGACATGCCGCAGGTGCCGATCTACGAGCCCGGCGAATGGGGCCCGATCGAGAGCTTCGAGTGGATTCAGGCCCAGGGACGGAATTGGTTCGACCAGTGCCCTGTGCTGGGGTGAAGGGACGGCCCATGGCAGACGCCCCCGCCGGCACGGCGAGCCCGTGCCCGGCCCCGCCCGCGAGACGCGGCCTCTCGATCGGCAACCTGAGGCTTGCCTCGCCGCTCGTGCAGGCCGCGCTCTCGGGCTACAGCGACCGGGCGATGCGACTCGTCGCCCGCCGGCATGGCGCGGCCTATGCCGTGGGGGAGGTGCTCCTCGACCGGTTCGTCGCTGAAGCCAAGCAGGGCCGCAAGGCGATGGCCCGCCTCGGCATCGCCGCCGACGAACATCCAGTCGGTGGCCAGTTGATGGGAGCAAACCCCGACGACTTTGCTCCCGCCGCCCGCCGGCTCGTGGCGGAGGGCTATGACGTGATCGACATCAACTTCGGCTGCCCCGTCAAGAAGGTGCTGGGGCGCTGCCGGGGCGGCTACCTGCTCTCCCAGCCGGAAACGGCCCTGGAGATCGTCTCGCGGGTTCGCGACGCGGTGCCGCCGGCCGTGCCCGTCACGCTGAAGATGCGCCGCGGCCTCGACGATTCCCCCGCCAGCCGCGACGCATTCTGGATGATCTTCGACGGGGCCTTCGCCCGGGGTGTGGCGGCCGTCACCGTTCACGGCCGTTCGGTGGTGCAGCGGTACGACGGCCCGAGCGACTGGGGATTCCTCGCGGAGGTGAAGCGGCATGCCGGTGCGAGGACCGTGATCGGCTCCGGCGACCTCTTCTCGGCGGAGGCCTGTGTGGCGATGCTCGCCGACACCGGCGTCGACGGCGTGAGCGTGGCCCGCGGGGCGATCGGAAACCCCTGGATCTTCGCCCAGGCCCGCGCGATCCTCGCGGGGCAGCCGCTGCCGCCGCCCCCCACGATTCATGCGCAGCGGCAGGTGCTCGAGGAACACTGGAGCCTGGCCGCCGAGGTCCACGGTGAAGACGTGGCCGCCCGGACGATGCGGAAGTTTGCGATCAAATACGCCCGCTCGCACCCCGAGCACCTCGCCGTCCGCGACGCCTTCGTGGGGGTCCGCAGCGGGACAGACTGGCAGGCGGTGCTCGACCGCTTCTATGCCGCCGACGGCCCCGGTCGCGATCCATCCGGCGACATCGACGAGACCTGACCGCGGCAGGCCGCTTCGATCTCCTGCAGTACGGTGGCATCGGTCTCGCGGGCCGCGCGAGCCAGCAGCAGCTGCCGCACGGCGTCGGCGGCGACCCCCGCGGCCAGCCAGCGACCCAGCGCCCAAGCTGCCGCCCCCCGGACCGCCGGCTCCCCGTCATCGGCGGCCTGGGCAAGCGCCGGCAGGGCCGCCGGATCAGGCCGGTTGCCCAGGGCGATCGCGGCCGACCTCAGCAAGCCCCGCCGCTTGGCCCGCAGGATGGGCGAGCCGCGAAACCGCGCCCGAAACCCCGCCTCATCGAGCCCGAGCACAGCGGCGAGATCGAGCGACTCGGCGGCATCCCGTGGCTGAAAGGCCGGCTCCGCGGAGCCGGGGGCGTGTCGATTCCAGGGACAGACCTCCTGGCAGATGTCGCAGCCGAAGATCCAGTCGCCCATGCCGACGCGGAGCTCCGGCGGCACGGCGGCATGGTCTTCGATCGTCAGGGCCGAAATGCACTTGGTCGCATCGAGCAGCCGCGGCTCGGGCAGGGCGCCGGTCGGGCAGGCATCGAGGCAGGCCGTGCAGGTGCCGCAGTGATCGACCGCGATCGGCAGATCGGTCGGCAGGTCGACCGTGGTGAGCAGCGCCGAGAGCAGGAAGTAGCTGCCGGCCCGCGGGTCGATCAGCATCGTGTTCTTGCCGAACCAGCCCAGGCCCGCCAGCCGGCCGTAGTCCCGCTCGGCGAGCGGCGCGGAGTCGACCACCCCGCGAGCCTGGCTCCCCGGAAGGCGGGCCTCGAGCCAGCTCGCAAGCGAGTTGAGCCGGCTGCGGAGCAGGTCGTGGTAATCGTCGCCTCGGGCATACCGTGCGACCCGGCCCCGCCCGGGCTCAGGCTCCTCCGCCGTCGCGGCGCGGCCGCGGGCATGATCGGTGGCCAGCATCACGATGCTCCTCGCGCCTGGCAGCACCGCGGCCGGATCCCGCCGGAGCAGCTCGTGGCGGGTCATCCAGTCGGTCATCACCCCCGCAAGCCCAGCCGCGAGCCACCGTCCGAGCGCATCGTGATGGGGAGGCGTCACGGCCGGAGCCACACCCAGCCGACTGAATCCCAGCCGGCGGGCCTCGATCTGGAGCTCGGCCACCAGCCCAGGCGCTGCTCGTCCCGCGGGCTGCAGGCCGGCGGCCGGGCCAGGCTGGCCCTTGCCAGGAAAGCTGGGTGGTTCGGGCAAGGCCCCGCTGGTCTGCATGGCAACTGATCTAGACCTGGTTTGCAAACTCGCTATCGTCCCCGGCCATTGTGTCGGCCAATCGCTCCCAGCAAAACCGTCCCTTCCACGGAGTTCACCGTGTCAGCCACTTCGACCGCCCTTGATGCGACGCGGCGGCCCGGCTGCCGGCTGGTCGCCCTAATCGTGGCTTGCCTGATGGTCGCCGCCACCGGCTGCCAGACCCCAAACACCGCCACCACGGTGGCCCCGCCCGCCACCGGCATGATCGGACAGCCCGCCCAATACGGCAGCTGGGCCACCCCGCCGCAGGGCGCGGCCTATCCGCCGACCGTCAGCGCTCCGCCGATTCCCGGCTCGCCCCCACCGCCGGCCATGACCGCCGCCCCGCCGATGCCGGGCCCGGCCACCCAGTGGCAGAGCGCCTCGCCCACGGCCCCACCGCCGGCCAACTCGTGGTCGTGGGCCCAGCCCTCCACGACACCGCCGCCGTCGCTCCAGCAATACGGTGCCCAGCTGCAGAACTCCGCAACCCAGACCCAGCAAGACCTGACGGCCCAGGCACAGCAATACGCCAACCAGATGCAGGCCCAGCCTCAGCAGTGGGCCAATCAGGCGCAGCAGACCGTCTCGAATCAGCAGCAGCAGTTCAACCAACAGCTGCAGAACACCGTCAACCAATACCAGCAGGGCTTCAACGGTCAGTTGCAACAGGCCAACGGCCAGGTCCAGCAGCAGCTTCAGGCCGCCCAGCAACAGCTCAACAACGGCTACCAGCAAGTGCAGCAGCAGGTGACGGCCCAGATGCCGCAATACCAGCAGCCCCCGGCGAACTCCTGGAACCCGTTCGCGACGAGCGCGCAGTCGCTCCCCCCGGCCCGCGCCACACCGTCCACGGCGATCCCGCGGTATTGACTTCAGCG
>JBJOHE010000199.1:0-4078 GCA_046047895.1 Planctomycetota bacterium
CACCTCGCCAACCATCCGAGACCGGACGGTTATACAAGGCAAGTCGGGGCGACAGGACTTGAACCTGCGACCTCTTGACCCCCAGTCAAGCGCGCTAGCCAGACTGCGCCACGCCCCGAAATCGTCGACCAGCCGCTCGGTAACGAGCCGCTCGCCGACCCCAAAACTATCGCACAAACCAGCCCAGGCATCAATGTCAGGTCGCCGAACGGCCGCAGCGGCGATCGTGGCGGTCCGTCACCCCCTCGTCATCTGGCCCGAGTCGTGCCAGACTCCTTTGAACGAGGGGGCGGCCTGCCGGCCGCTCAGCCGCCCGAGCCCACCATCAGTCCTTCCCTGCTACTAGGCTTCTCGCTCAGTCATGTCCCACGAAACACGCCCCTTCGCCACCCGCCTTTCCGCCGCCATCCGGGCCCGGCAGACTCCCGCCTGCATCGGCCTCGATCCGCGGCATGCCTCCCTGCCTCCGGCGCTCGGGGCCGCCGCCGTCGCCGCCGATGACACGGCCGCCCTCGCAGGGCTGTTCACCGAATTCTGCCGGGGGGTGATCGACGTAGTCGCGCCGCTCGTGCCAATCGTCAAGCCACAACTCGCCTGCTTCGAGGCGCTCGGGCCCCACGGCATGACGGCGCTCGCCGAGGTGATTGCCTACGGCCGCTCCCGGGGCCTGCTCGTGCTGGCCGACGGCAAACGGGGCGATATCGGTTCCACCGCCGAGGCCTACGCCGATGGCTGGCTCGCCGGCCCCTGGGCCGCTGATGCCCTCACCGTGAATCCATACCTCGGCCTCGACTCGCTCGAGCCCTTCGTGACCACGGCCGCCGCCCGCGGCGCGGGCATCTTCATCCTCGTGAAGACCTCGAACCCCGGCAGCAAGGACTACCAGGATCTCACGATCGACGGCCACACGCTCTACGAACACGTCGCCGCAGGCGTCGAAGCCCTCGCGATCCGCACGGCTGCGGGCGGCACCTATGGGGCGGTGGGCGCGGTCGTGGGCGCCACCTGGCCCAAGCAGCTCGACGATCTCCGGGCTGCGATGCCCCACACTTGGATCCTCGTGCCCGGCTTCGGCCGCCAGGGAGGCCGGGCCGCGGACGTTCGCGGCGCCTTCCACGCCGACGGGCTCGGTGCCCTCGTGGTGAGCGCCCGCGACGTGATCTTTGCCCACGCCCGTCCCGAAATGAATGACGGTCTCGCCGCCGGCCAGTGGCAGACGGCCGTCGAACGGGCCTGCCGCGATATGATCGACCGGCTGGCGGCCGACACCCCGGCTGCGGCCCTCAGGGGCTGAGCACGAGTCTCCCCGCCAACGCCGCCATCACCCGCCGGCGAGCACCTGGCTCACGAGCGGGAGCAGCTGCTTCTTGCGGCTCACCACGTTCTTCAACTCATAGAGCCCGCGGTCGAGCCGGGGATAGTTGATCTCCTCCCAGGCCTCCGATTCCCGCGAGAGCAAAAGCACCGATCCATTGCTCACCACGTCGGTCACGAGCAGAGCCGAGAAGTCGAGCCCCTGCCGGCGGGCGAACTCCTCGAGCGCCTGCCGGAGGTCGTCCTTCCGCTCCCAGAACAGTTCGAAGCCCATCTCCTCGATCTGCGAGATCGAAAACCGCACGCCGTGTTCCGTGAACTCCTTGCAGTCCTCGCGGATCACCTCCGCGGGCTGCTTCGATCGCAGGGCAGAGCCCACCTCGAAAAACTCGCGGGCGTAGGCGATTAGATCTTCGCCACACCGCGGCTCCAGCCAGGCGAGCATGTCGCGATCGACGTCGGTGGTGGTCGGCGACCGCAGATGGAGCGTGTCGGAGATGATCCCCGAGGCCATGCAGAGGGCCACCGACTTTTCCGGCTCGATCCCCGCGCCGCGAAACTGCCGGGCCACGAGCGTGCAGGTGGAGCCCACCGGCTCGTTCACAAACCGGATCGGCTGAGTGCTTTTGAGCCCGCCCCCCAGCCGATGGTGGTCAAGCACCTCCACGATCTCCGCCTCGTCGGCCCCGGCCACGGCCTGACCAAACTCATTGTGGTCCACGAGCACCAGCTGCGGCCGCGGCGGGTTGAGCAGGTCGCTCTTGAAGGCCAGGCCCACGAGCCCGCCATCGTCGCCCACCACCGGAAACACCGGCTGCGTCGAACGCTCCACCGCCCCGCGGACCTCCGCCGCGTTGGCCTTCGCCGGCAGCGTGAGCACTTCCGTCTCAACGACAGGATCGATGAACTGCGAACTCTTCAGCCGCAGCGTCGTGTTGACCGTGTCGAACGGGCTCAACACGACCGAGACCTTTCGAGCCTTCGCCAATTCCACGAGCCCTGTCGAGAGCTTGAATCCGCCGGTGATCACCAGCGCCCGCACCCCGTGCTCGATCGCCGGCAGCTGGATCGTGGGGCGATCGCCGCAGACCACCACCAGCCGGTGGTTGGGATACGACTCCATCCGCTCGGTGAAGCCCTCGGCGCTCATCGCGCCCACCATCACAAGCAGCTCATCCCGCTGCCCAGGGTCGAGCGCATGCTGAAACGAGCCCCCGAGCACGTCGCACATCGTCTGCAGGCTCGTGGCGACGGTGCGGGCCCGGGTGGCGTTACCCGAGTCGCGAAAGAAGAGCTCCATCAGATCCAGCACCGAGAGCACGCCCACCACACGGCGGTGCGGATCGACCACGGGAATCGCCCGCAGGTCGCCCTCCTTCATCCTTTGGTAGGCGACATGAAAGGAATCGCCCAGACTTGCCGTGACCACCTCGCGGCGGCAGATGTCTTCCACCTGCGGCCGCACATCCATCACGAGCCGCGGTGCAGGCAGCCCCGCCCGCCGCAGCACAAACTCCGTCCGCTGATTGGGCGGTCCACAGCAGGCGGCGACGGCGTCTGGCCGGGTCGAACGCCGCAAGAAATCGGCGTAGGCGAGGGCGGAGCAGATCGCGTCGGTGTCGGGATTGCGATGCCCGAAGACGAGCAGGCTCATGGAGTGGCTCAGCCCTCGTCCGGGGCTTGATACCAGCAGGCGAGCGTGGGATCCCAGGCCTGGATCTCCGACTCCTCGAAATAGATGCCGATCTCACGGGCCGCCGACTCGGGTGAATCGGAGGCATGCACGAGATTCATCTGCCGGCTCGATGAGTAGTCGCCGCGGATCGTGCCGGCCGCAGCCTTCAGGCCACTCGTGGCTCCGAGCATCTCGCGAACCACTCGCACCACCTCCGGGCCCTGGAACACGCAGGCCACCACGGGTGAGGCTGTGATGAAGGATTCGAGGCCCGGATAAAACGGCTTCTCCACATGCTCCGCGTAGTGCTGCTTCGCCACGGTGGGCGTGATCCGCAGCATCTTCATCGCCACCAGCCGTAGTCCCTTCTCCTCGAACCGCGTGAGAATCCTGCCCACGAGCCCCCGCTCCAGACAGTCGGGCTTGAACATCACGAAGGTGCGATCCATGAGAAAATGGGCTCCTGGCGGGGACATCGGGCGGGACAGATGACGTGGGCGAAGTGTAGAGCCCGGCGCCGCGGGGCCACAAGGCATTTGCGGCCCCGCCTCTCGCGACGATTCGGCTTGAGCAGCGACCGCCGGCCCCCTACCCTCCGCCCCCGGCTCCCCAAGGGCCAGTCCTCCTCCAGCTTCTCGCCGGATTTGCACTCGCGATGAACCGCGTGACCTTGACCCGCCGGCCCCACTCCCCTCGGGGACGCTCCGCTCGCCGAGCCTTCGCGGGCTGCTGCCTTGCGAGCCTGGCGACGCTGACCTCTGCCGCCGACCTGCCACCGGAGGTCGTGGCCGAGTTCACCCGGCGGGTGCAGCCGCTCGTGCTCAACCGCTGCGCGGCGGGCGCCTGCCACGGCGGGCCAGAGAGCCCGGCGCCCCGCTTGACCCGCCGCCCGCCCCGCGGCGGGATCGACCGCCGCAGCACACTCGCCAATCTCCAGGCCTTTCTCGATGCGGTTGGGCCCGATCGCGATGCCGGCAGCCTGGCTGGGCTCCTGGCGGTACGGCATCCAGCTGAGCCTGCCTCGCCCCGGCTTGTGGCCGCTCCCCTCACACCCCGCGAACGCCTCACGCTCGACACCTGGCTCGGCCA
>JBJOHE010000200.1:0-3811 GCA_046047895.1 Planctomycetota bacterium
TGATCGCGCATGAGTTCGGTCACCATGTGCAGAATCAGCTCGGGATCACCGACCGGGTGCAGTCGCTCCAGGGTCGGCTCTCGAAGACCGACTACAACAAGATGTCGGTGCGGCTCGAACTCCAGGCCGACTTCCTGGCCGGCGTCTGGGCCCACCACATGGCCCGGTACGCGGGCATCCTTGATGAAGAAGACATCCGGGAGGCGGTGAACGCCGCCGCCGCGATCGGCGACGACCGGATTCAGAAGCAGGCCCAGGGGTATGTCGTGCCCGATGCCTTCACCCACGGCTCCAGTGAGCAGCGGGTTCGCTGGTTTCTCTATGGCCTGAAGGAGGGCGACCCGACCCTCATGGAGCGGGCCTTCGAGGTCGACAATCCCTGACGCACCCGCCGGGCCGGGCTCGCTCCGCCCGGCCCCCGCGGCCGGCAGGCTCGAGGTTCTCGGTGCCGGACATGAAAGCCCGTTTTGCAGCATGCGTGCTCGGCCTGACGGCTTTGGCCTGGGGCCAGGCGTTGGCCGCCGATCCGCCCCCGGCCCAACCGCAGGTCGTGCGGTCGGCCCACTTCGCGTTTCTCACAGACCTCACCGACCGCGAATGGGTGGAGTTGCGGGATTCCCTCGAGCGGATGACCGCGAACCTCGAACGGTTTCTGGGCCGTCGGATCACCGGCGTGGTCGAAGGCTTCGTGGTCAAGGATCTCGCCCGGTTTCCGGCCGAGCGGATCGACGACCCGATGGGGATCGAGAAGATCCGTCGCGGCGAGGGCGTGTGTGTGAGTTCCACGCTCGGTGCTCGTCGCCGGGCCGTGCTGTACGCCTGCAGCGATGCGGGTGTGGTGCAGCATGAGTGCGTGCATGGCCTCTGCCATCTCGCCTTCGGCTCGACCGGGCCCTCCTGGCTGGCCGAGGGCCTCGCGGAACTCGGCAACTACTGGCGGGAAGACGATCCTTCCGTCTCGCTTCCGCCCGTCGTTGTCGGCTACCTGCAGGAGGCGAATCCGAAGCGGCATCTGCTCGAGATCGCCACGCCCGGCCGGGCGGCCACCGTCGACTGGCGAGACTACGCCTGGCGATGGGCGCTCTGCCATCTGCTCGCAAACAACCCCAACTATTCCGACCGGTTCGTGCCGCTCGCGATCGGGCTGATGGAGGGCAGGCGGGGCGTGTCGTTTGAAGCGGTCTACGGCCCGGTGGCTCGCGAGCTCTCGTTTGAATACGACCAATTCTTGGAACACATCGGCAATGGCTACCGCCCCGATCTTGCAGCCTGGCCGTGGAAGGCGAAGTTTCGGCCGCTGACGGCAAAAGGGCAGCGGCGGGCGAAGCTCAAGGCCAAGGCTGGCTGGCAGGCGAGCAGCCTGCTTGTCGATGAAGGCCAGACCTATGCCGTGGAGGCCGAGGGCACCTGGAAGACGACGGCCGCCGGCGAGGCCGTCGATGCCGTCGGCGGGCCAGGCGGCCGCGGCCAGCTCGTCGGAGCGGTGTTTGCCGACTTCGCGTTGTCGCCCGAATTCGAGATCGGCCGCCCGGGGCGGTTTCGGGCCCCGGCCACGGGCCAGCTCATGCTCCGCTGCGCGGACGCCTGGACGGAGCTGGCCGACAACGAAGGCGGCCTGACCGTCGTAATCCGTCGCGCGGCCGACTGACCGAACGCCGCCGGCCTCATTGAAGGTGGGCAGGGCACATGAGCGCCGCCCCATCCGCCGGGGCCGCCCCCGGGATCTGCTGCCAGGCGGATTCCTCCCACGCGGGCCGCGGGCTTCGATTCCTAGCCTCAGCACCCCGCTCCCGACACTCACGGAACGCAAGTCTGGGCACGTCGAGTCCTTGGGCGAGACCACGCCGCCTCACCCACGGCCGCGGCGGTAGCGGCGGATCAGACGCGCCGTGGAATGGTCGTGGTGAGCCATCTCAGGCTCCGTCTCGCCCTCGAGTTCCGGCACGATCCGGTTGGCGAGCACCTTGCCGAGTTCCACGCCCCACTGGTCGAACGGGTTGACATCCCAGATCGCTCCCTGGGTGAAAACGGCATGCTCGTAGAGGGCGACGAGGCTGCCGAGCAGCCGGGGCGTGAGCTTCTCGGCCAGGATCGTGGTGCTGGGACGGTTGCCCGGGAAGGTCTTGTGGGGCACGAGCACCTCGGACACGCCGTCGGCCCGCACCTCGGCGGCGGTCTTGCCGAAGGCGAGAGCCTCAGCCTGGGCAAAGCAGTTGGCCATCAGGAGGTCGTGGTGGCGGCCCAGCGGATTGAGCGAGCGGACGAACCCGATGAAGTCGCAGGGGATCAGCCGCGTGCCCTGGTGGATCAGCTGATAAAAGGAATGCTGGCCGTTCGTGCCCGGCTCGCCCCAGTAGACGGGGCAGGTCTCGTAGTCGTCGATGATCCGCCCGTCGAGCGTGACCCGCTTGCCGTTGCTCTCCATCGTAAGCTGCTGGAGGTAGGCGGGGAACCGCGACAAATACTGGTCGTAGGGCAGCACCGCGATCGTGTGGGCCCCGAGGAAGGTCGTGTTCCAGACGGCCAGGAGGCCGTGGAGCACCGGCAGGTTCTTCTCGAATTCCGCCGTGCGGAAGTGCTCGTCCATCTCATGGAAGCCGGCCAGCAGCTCCCGGAATCGCTCCGGCCCGATCGCCAGCATCGTGGAGAGGCCGATCGCCGAATCCATCGAGTAGCGGCCCCCCACCCAATCCCAGAAGCCAAACATGTTGGCCGTGTCGATCCCGAAGGCGGCCACCTCCGCGGCGTTGGTCGAGATCGCCACGAAGTGTTTCGCCACGGCCGCCTCGTCGCCGAGAGCCGCGAGGGCCCAGGAGCGGGCGGTGCGGGCGTTCGCGAGCGTCTCCTGGGTGGTGAAGGTCTTGGAGGCCACGAGGAAGAGTGTCTCGGCCGGGTCGAGATCGTGCACCGCCTCGGCGAAGTCGGTGCCGTCGACGTTCGAGACGAACCGGAAGGTCAGCTCGCGATCGGAGTAGTGCCGCAGGGCGGTGTAGGCCATCACCGGCCCGAGGTCGGAGCCGCCGATCCCGATGTTGACCACCGCCCGGATCCGCCGGCCGGTGTGGCCGAGCCACTGCCCCGCACGCACCCGGTCGCAGAAGGCCGCCATCCGGTCGAGCACCTCGTGAACGCCGGGGACCACGTCCTCGCCGTCGAGCAGAATCTGCTCCGACCGCGGCGCCCGCAGGGCCACATGGAGCACGGCCCGATGCTCGGTCGCGTTGATCCGCTTCCCGGCGAACATCGCGTCGATCCGTTCCCGCAGCCCGCAGGCCTCCGCCAGCCGCACGAGCTGCGGCAGGGTGCCTTCCGTCAGCCGCTGTTTCGAATGGTCGACAAACAGTCCACAGGCCTCAAACGACATCCGCTCCGCCCGGAACGGATCGGCGGCGAACAGATCGCGGAGCGTGAGATGGCCGATGGCCCGGGCATGGTCGGCGACGGCCTGCCACTCATGAAGGGAGGTGCGAGACGAGGAGGCTGAACTTGAACTGGTCATCCTAAAATCCGTGAGGGCGGAGGGGGGCGGGAAGATCGACCGGCGGGGCCGTATCGTACCGCCGTCGGGCCGCTTCCGGCACCTCCCCACGCTCCCAGGCTCAGCCCGCGGCGACCGCCCGCGACTTCGACTCGATCACCGCCAGGAGTTCATCCCAGCTCTTCACGAAGGCGGCCGCGCCATCCTGCTGGAGCTTCAAGCCCAACGCGGTCACGTTCACGCCCGCCCGCTCGATCGCGAAGATCGTCGAGTCGGCCAGGCCGCCGCCGGCGGAGAGCGTGCCACTGACCCGGCCATGCTCGGCAAAGGCCA
>JBJOHE010000201.1:0-3918 GCA_046047895.1 Planctomycetota bacterium
TCGATCGCGCCCACCACATCGGCCGCCTGACCGAGCCGGCGGAGGGCGGACCGGCTGGCGATCCGTTCGCGATTGGTGTCGGAGAGGGAAGCGGAGAGGTCCGTTTCGAGAAACCCGGGGGCGAGTGAGTTCACGCGGATGCCACGGGGCCCGAGTTCGCGGGCCAGGCTGCGGGCGAAGCCGTCCATGGCGGCCTTGGTGGCGGCGTAAACGGTGAGGCCAGGCGAGCCGCTCTCAGCCACCACCGACGAGACGACCGTGATCGTGCGGGTGGCGGCCGGCGGCGGTCGGCGGCCGGGCGAGGCGTCTGCGACAGCTGCGGGTGGGGCATCGCCACCGCCAGCGAGCATCTGCCGCACACACTCCCGCACGAAGATGATCCCACCGCGGACGTTCACCGCCAGCATCGCGTCGATTTCGTCGTCTCGCATCATGGCGAGCACGCCCTCGTGGGCGATCGCGGCGTTGGCGATGCAGTGGTCGATTCGGCCGAAGCGGGTCGCGACGTCGCTCACGAAGCCGCGGAGGGCATCGCCGTCGGCCGCGTCGAGCCGGGCCGTGAAGAGCCGATCAGGGTGAGCAGACGCGAGGGCCTCGAGCTGCGGTGAGCCGGAGCGGGAGAAGGTGGCCACCCGATCGCCACGAGCGAGCAGGTGCTCGACGATCGCAAGCCCCAAGCCGCGAGACCCTCCCGACACGACGCTCACTGGTGCATTCGACATGGCACCAGCATAGCGAGCTGAAAACCTGGGACGGGAGCGGTTTTCGGGATGGCGGCCTCGGGCCCGAACGGCGGGAAGCGTATGGAATCAGCTACCGCCCACGGTTTCCGCCTTCGGTACAATTCGGGCATGCACGCAACCGCCCAGATTCTCGCCGAGCCATCCGTCCGTGATGCGGCTCTGCCGATCACGGTGGCCCAATACCACAGGCTCTCTGGCGAGGGCATCGTTCCGGAGCGCACGGAACTGCTGCAGGGAGTGATCATCGAGCAAATGACGAAGTCGCCGCTTCATACGTTTCTCGTCCAGCGGCTGGCCGGCTGGCTGGCGGAGGCCGTGCCGGCCGGCTGGTTCGTTCGCAAGGAGGAGCCGCTCACGCTGACAGATTCCGAGCCCGAGCCCGACCTTACCATCGTGCCGGGCACTCCGGCCGATTACCGCCTGGCCCATCCCGCCACGGCGCGGCTCGTGGTGGAGGTGGCGATTGCCACGCTCGGGATTGATCGGGCAAAGGCCGACGTCTATGCCGCGGCAGGCGTCGAGGAATACTGGATCGTGTGCCCGGAGTCGCGGAGCGCCGAGGTCTATCGACAGCCGTCGGCGTCCGGCTACACAAGCCGGGGTGTCGTGGCGGATTCCGCGGCGGTCATCGAGTCGGCAGCCTTACCCGCCGCAATGATCTCGATCGAACGGCTGTTCAGCTGAGCGGCTGCCGCCGGGTGGTCATCCTGGGCGGTCTTGCCCAACCTCCCGGAGTCCCCGGATTCGCATCCGGGGCTTCTATTCCCGAAGCTGCTGCTCAATGAAAGCCCCTGACGCAAGTCGGGGGACTCCGCGTCGAAGCGGTTCCCGGTCTCCATCCCCACCACATCTCCGCACGCGGGGCGTGCGGCGCTTCACGCGCGGCGGGAGGTCTTGCCGGCGGGGGTGGTGGTGATCTTCTTCACGATCTCCAGGAGCCGGGGCACGGCGTGGGGCTCGAGTGCTTCGCGGCAGTGGGCGAGCACGGCCGCCTTGATCTCGCCACCCGTGCCATCGGTGGGCTTGGCCGCCGCGTCGGCTGCAACCTCGGGAGCGAGCATGATTTCCGCGGCCACGAGTTCCCCCGTTACGCTGCTGGGCACGCCGAACACGCGGGCTTCGGCCACGCCCGGCACTTCGCGGATCACCTCCTCAACCCGCTTGGGAAACACCTTCGCTCCGCCCACGATGATCGCGTCGGTGCGACGGCCGGCGAACACATACCTGTCGCCGTGGAGTTCCACGAGGTCGCCGGTGCCCACCTCGGCGGCGTCGCGTGAAGCCCTCACCACAAGTTCTCCATCGCGGCGAACGGTGAGCGACACTCCGCCAGCGAGCGGCCGGCCGAGCCAGGCGGCAGGGAAGCCGGGGAGGCCGTCGGCCACGCGGTAGACCTCGCCGAGTTCAGTCGTGGCATACACCTGCGTGATGCCTGCCTCCGGGAAAGCTTGGCGGGCGCGGGCGAGCAGGTCGGCGTCGGCCGCCTCACCGCCGAGCGTGATCCGGGCGAGCTTGTTTTGGGCGAGCACGGCCGGGTCGGCCGAGGTCAGGAGTCGCCTGAGGAGTGTGGGAGTGGCGGGGAGGATGGCCACGCCCTCGTCGGCGATCGCCCGAGCGACGGTGTCGGGATCGCGGCTGGCTGGGATCACGAGCCGCCCGGCCGTCAGGATCGCCTGGGCCCACACCTGGATTCCGGCCCAGCGGGTGGCGTCGTACACGAGCAGCCAGGCGAGGTCGTGCCACTGGGTGGCGAGCCGGGCGGCGGCGAGCACCGATTCCCAGGAATGCCGCACGAGCTTGGGCGGCCCGGAAGTGCCGGAGGTGGCAACGGTCACATGCGGCACGGCCGCCTCCATCCCGATCGGCCAGCGGGCTGCGGCCGGCACGGGTGGCAGGGTGAGCGAATCATCCACCTCCACCCAGTCGTGGAGTTCGCCGAGCAGGTCGCGGGAGTCTTCGGCGAGAAAGGCCACGGGCGTGCCCTGGCGGCCACAGGCGGCAGCGATCGCCACGAGAGATTCGATCCGCCGCACGCGCACGATCACTCCCCGCGGATTCGCAGCGTTGAGTTGTTCCTCGAGGCTCGCAATCGCTCGGGCGAGGTCGCCGTAGGAGATGCTGCGGCGGGCGGGCGATCCGGCTTCGGCCACAATCGCCGGCCGGTCGGGGGAGGCGGCCGCGAGATCGCGGATCACACAGGCGAGGCGTTCATCGGCTGGGGCGTCGAGCGCGGGAGAGAGCACATCGGCAGATGGCATGGGGGAAGTCGTCCGAGTCGTCGGGAGGTGAGGCTTGTGCCTGCGAGCCGCCTACTCTTGGCTTCCAATAATGATAGGCAAATTGGAGCGGGAAGCGAGATTTCGGGTGGCGGAGGTCGCTGCCGGCATTGAGGGAATGGGAAACGGGATCCGCCTCCACGCTTCGACCGCCACGCCCTGGCCGGGGAATCAGCCGAGCGCCGCGGAGTAGATCGCTACCAGGTCGCCCACGGTCCGCACGGTGCTGCCGCCGCCGGCCTGCCGGAAGGGGTCGGTGCCGAGGGAGCGTTCGAGGAGCACCACGGTCTGGGCCAGGTCGAGGGAGTCGAGCCCGAGGTCGGTGGAGAGCAGCATGTCAGGGCTGACCGTCGCCGCCGAGCGGCCCGTGTCGCGGAGCACGGTCTGAATGGCAGTCGTCACAGCGGCTTGGATGTCGGGCGTCATGGCGAGTGCTTCACGCAACCTAGTGATCTTCAAATCCTGCCGCCGGACTTCGTGCGGCGCGAAAAACTAATGTACGTCGGCCGGACGGTGCTGTCATTCGGTCACCGTGCCTGCCAGATCGGAGCTCCTTCTATCTCGGGCAGGCCACGGAGCGGCCAGATTCCGTCCGGCCTAACATGGTATTGCCCGGCCTTGGGTGGCTCGTCCGGCGTTGCGACCTGCCTGAAATCGGCTCCCGTCCCACTCCCGTGGCTTGGCTCCTGGGCTGCAAGCCTGATGCTTGAGGTGCCAACCAGCATGGCAGGCCCTCTGGCCCGTGGCCGCAGGCTTGTAGCCTGCGGAATCCTGGCTCCACTTGGCAGGGCGCTCCGGCGTTGCGGCCGCCCTGAAATCAGCTCCCGTCCCGAGTTTCACCTGCGGGTTTCACCTGGCGCGGGGGCGTCCTGTCGAGGCTTCCAGATCGGTCGGCCGCT
>JBJOHE010000202.1:0-6343 GCA_046047895.1 Planctomycetota bacterium
CGCCCCGGCCGGCGAAGCCAGCGAAGCTGCCCTGCTTGTCCTGGAGCTTCTTGAGCTCCTGCACCAGGCCGGCGTTCCACTGCTCCCAGCTCTCCACGTCACCCTGGAAGAGCGCCTGGGCCCGATAGTATCGCGTATAGGTCGGGTAGCCCTCCATCCCGCCGTCGCCCGAACGGCTGCGGCCCTTCAGGTAGATGAGCGATCGGCCGTAGTGCGGCAGCGACTTCTGCCGGGCGATGGCCGTGACAAGCACGGCGATGCTCGTGACGGCGTCGCTCCCGCCGCCCGGGCTTCCCGAGTAGCCCACCTGGCCGTTGGGGCCGGTCATCGAGGCGTAATACTTGATCGCCCGATCGATCGCCTGGTCAGGCACCTCCACGCCGGCATTGCGGGCCGCGAGCAGTCCCATCAGCACGGCGCCGCTCACCGAGGTGTCGGCATCCTTGGCGTCAGGCGAATATCGCCAGGCTCCATGAGGATTGTTCTTCGCCGACGTCACGGCGCAGCGGGCGGCCAGTTCCAGCGCCTGGCCGAGTGAACGGCCCACGCCCCGTCCCTTCACCTCCGGCGCCTCGCTCCAGAGGGACCGGTCGTCAACCACGCCGTAGGCCTCGGCCAGGGCGAGCATGCCGAACCCGTGCTGATACATGCTGTCGTGGCCGCGGCTGCTCCCGAGAAACCCGGTCTCGGGATCCTGCTCCAGGATCATGCTCCGCAGCGCCTTGCGAATCGGCACCCGGTAGGGGCCGAAGTTCGGATCCTCGCCCGAAGCGAGCAGCACCATCACCGCCATGCCGGTGACCCCCGGACCGGCCTGGCCGTCTTTCCAGGCACCCGACGCGTCCTGCGTCTGGAGCAGGTAGCGAATCCCAGCCTCGTAGACCTCCCGCACGTCGCGGGGCACCGGATCGCCGTACCGAACCAGCGGCCCCTCGGCCCGCGCGGTTCCCGGCGGCAGGCTCGCCGCGGCGACGGCCGCGATCGCCAGCCACCGCAGGCCGCGACTCCGCCCGAGCCGGCTTGTGACCCCCGCCGTGTGTCTCATGGCCGCTGCCTCTCGAGCCGGTTGAAGTAGGTGTCGAGCCCGGCCCGAAACTCCTCGGGCAGAACCCGCCCCGACACCCCGGTCGCCTGCTCCGACTCCCCGCCGGCCTCGGCCACCGTGCGGTTGCCCGCGCCGACGAGCGCCAGCGCCGAGGTCGTGGCGGTGCCGGTGCCGCCCCCCCCCGGCGTCGTGCCGCCGCCCCCGCCGCCACCGCCGCCGCGATTGGCCGCGGCGGCCTGGGCCGCGAGCAACAGTTCGATCGCCTCGGTCTCCGCGCCGAGCGCCTTGGGGCCGGTGTCGGGCGTGGCGAGGATGTCGATCGCCTCCACCATCACCTCCTCGACCTGATCGAAAAGCTGGATCTCGGGGGCAAACTCCCGCTGGCCATCGGGCTCCTCGAGCAGCCGATCGACGAGCCCCACGATCCGATCGGCCAGCCCCTCCTGACGGTCGGCGAGCGCGAGCGCGGCCTCGGCATGGGGATCGTCGCCGACCGCGGCCCGCGTCTGCTCGACCACCCGCGTCTCCTCCCGCAGATTCATCTCGTCTTCCAGGATCTTCATCATCTCGAGCACGACTTCCGGCGGCACGCTCTCCCGCGGCGAGCCGTCGCCCCCGCCTCCGCCTCCCTCGGACGGCGGCACGAGATCGTCGGCCAGCCGGTCGAAGGTATCCGACCAGAACTCCGTCTGGGCGATCGACATCCCGGCTTCGGTGGGGATCGTCTCCGACAGCTTCCGGAGGCTGCCGAGCGCGTCGAGGTCCTTCATCTCCTCGAGCACCGTCTGGAAGGCTGGCAGCTGCCGCCGATCGAAGTAGGCCTGAAGGTCGTCCAGCAGCGCCGAGATCTTTTCCGTCTCCCGCGTGTTGAACGCCTCGACCCCGTCGAGCGCCGCCCGCACGGCTTCGGGCTGCACCGCCGGGGCCACGAAAGCCTCGGCAGCCATCGCCGCCAGCCGGCTGCCGATCGAGGCCTGCTCGCGGCTGGCAAGCTTGAATCGCTTGACGAACGTGCTCCCCTCCAGCCGCGCCATCACGGCCGCCAGTTCGTCGGCCACCCGGGCAAACTCGGCGAGCAGTTCCTCCTGCCGGGCGATCGCCGAGTCGAGCGCCTCGTCGGCCGGCAGATCCTCCGCGGCAGCCGGCTCGCCGGCTGCCGCCGGCGGCGACACGCCCGCCTGCGTAGTCGGCAGGCCGAGCCGACCCGGCCCACCCGACGGCGGCGGCGGCGAGTCGGGGTCGGCGGCATCGTCGGGCGGCTGCTGGGACGATTCCTGATCGACGACCTGCGGCACCGGCGGCTGGCCGGACGCGTCGGGCGGCTGCGGATCATCTCCACCGGCTCCCTTCTGCCCGCGGTTCTCGCCCACTCTTGGCGGTGGCTCGCCCTGCTGCGGCTGACCGCCCGGCTGGGCCCGGCCGGATTCACCCGTCCCCGGCTCCGCCCGCTGCCCGCCATCGGCCGCCGAGGCGAGTTCGGCGGTGGCCGCCTGCTCGAGGAGTTCGGCCACGCCCGGCATCCGGTTGGCGGCGATGTCGGCGAGCGCCTGAATGTCTTCGGCGAGCCGTTCGAGCGTGGCCGCCTCGAAGTCGGGATTCTTCATCGCCTCGCGGACGAGCCTTCCTCCCTCGTCGACCAGCCGTTCGAGCCGCCGCGCGTTGGCCTCCTCGGCGATCGCCTGGCCCTGCACCCGGCTCCGCACGTCGTCGTCGAGCAGTCGCTCGGAAGGCAGCGCCCGCAGTTCCTTGTTCGTCGCCAAGAGCCCCATCTCACGATCCCGCACCTCGCTGGCCTGCTGGCGGAAGTGCTGGAGCCGGGTGTTGAGCACAAGCGCGTGCTCGGCCCGGTCGAGCACATAGATCAACAGCGGCGGCGATGACGACTTGCCACGGCCCGGCTTGTAGTCTTCAGCGAAGGCCGAGAGCAGGATCGGCTGCGGGGCGATGCCGAGCGCATCGGGGCAGAAGGTAGCCACCGCCTCGAGCGATTCAACCTCGGGCCCGCCGGCCTGGAGCAGCCGCTCCCCGGCGGTCTCGGCCGCCGGATCGTCACCGGCCGCCGTCCAGTCGCCCACGCCCTTCCAGTGGAGGCCGACCCGGCGGATGCCGAAGTCGTCCCGCGCGGCGACCCGAAATCGGAGCGTGTCGGTGTTGAGCAGGATGTCGCGATTGGGGGGCAGATCGAGGGCGACGACGGAGGGCGGCTCGTCGGCCTGGGGCACGACCACGAGTTCGAGCGGCCGGCTGCCCGCCAGCCCGTGGCGATCCTGCCATTCGAGCCGGAGTGTCGCCTCCTCGTCGACCGCCACCGGCGGCGTGCGGATCACGGCCGCCTGCGGCTCGACTCCGCGGCCGTCGAAGCTCGCCGCCGCCAGTTCCCGATCGGCGGTGGCTTCCAGCGCCACCGTGCTGCCGCGGAGGGCCGCGAGCGTGCCGCCGCGGATCTCCTGCCGCTCGACGCCCGAGCGACCGAGATAGCCAGGCAACGTGATCTCCGCCATCAGCACGCTGATCTCGGGCCGCATCAGCGGCTCCACCCGGCTCCGCGGCCGGGCGTCGCCGACGGCGATCGCCAGCGGGGCCGTCGTAAGCTGCGGCGGCAGCGTGAACCGATAGCTTCCATCCTCGAGCGGGGCGGTGAGCGGCTTCTGCCGCCCGATCCGGGCGGTGGCCGTGGCTGGCCGCCAGGGCGAAGCGGGCTCGAGCCCGACGGTGATTTCCGTCGGTTCACCGTGAGGAATCACGAGCGTGTCGGGGAGTGCCGCGATCCGGGTAAACGTGTATCGCTCGATCGGCCGCCAGGGCGAGATCAGCCGCGCCCAGGTGTTGGCTGCCGCCTCGGGAGCGACCCAGGCAACCGTCGCCGCACCGACCGCCAGCAGGGCGGCAGCCGCGAGCCAGCCGCGATGCCGCGGCCGGGGCACGGCGGCGAAAAAGTCGAACGCCCGCGATCGCTCCGCCACCTGCTCGATCGCCGCCTCGCAGAGCCGCCGCGAGCGGTTCGTGCCGGCGGCCTCGGCCCGCGACTGATCGCCGACCAGTTCGATGATGCCGAGCAGCTGGTCGCCGAGGCCAGGAAACCGTCGCCCGATGAGCCGCGCCAGCTGATCGAAGGCTCGATGCCGCCAGATCCAGCGATGCAGGGCCAGCGGCACGAGCAGGCAGGCCGCCAGGCCGCCGGCAAACAGGAGATACCGCAGCCAGGCGGGCGTCTCGGTCAGTCGATCGACCACGAACAGGAGCAGGTAGCCCACCAGCACGCCGACGATCGCGGCGCACACCGCTTCGACGAGCTTGATCAGCCAGACCCGTCCGCGAAACGCCGCCAGCCGCGCAGCAAGATCGGCCGGCAGCTCGATCGCGGTTCCTCCGCTTTTCACCTCACGGGTACTCATCGCACCGCCTCCGAAAGACGCCACCATTCTCGCCGCCAGCCGCTGAGGAATCGAATCGAGAGCCCGGCCCGGCCTCGCCCCGCCCAACGAAGGTGAGGGAACGCTCGGTTCATACGAGGCCCTGCCGCTTGCGTCCCACCCAGAACAGGCCCAACAGGCCCACCAACAACCCGGCGACGGCCGGGTGGCACCAGAGCTGGAGCCGGCGGACCTCGGGCGGGGGTTCCGGCAGTTCCGCGAGCGTCGCGAGCAGGCCGGCGAGATCGTCCTGCGGCAGCACCCGGCCACGGGTCACCTGGGCGAGTTCGGCGAGGACCTCGGGGCGGGCCGCGGCGCCGATGCCCTCGGCCGCCGTGCCCTGGACGAAGACCGAGGCCTCGAGGCTGTCGGAGGTTTCGCGGCAGCTGAGCAGCACCTCATGTCGCCCCGGCTCAGCCGGCGCGAACGAGCCGGCGAACACGCCCCACTCGCCGTCGCCGGCCGGCGGCGAAAACCGCACCGTCTCCACCCGGCCGCTCGGGGCCGTGATCCGGGCCGCCACCTCGCCGCGGACGAGCGGCTCGCCGGACGAGGTCGACACCCGGGCATCGAGCAGGATCGTCTGGCCGAGTTCCGGCTGCTCTGGTGCGAACGAAAGGCTCATCCGCTCTCCCTTGGCCATGTTGCGGCGGTAGGCCATCCAGCGGACGACCTGGCCCCAGAACCGGTAGTGGTATTTGTCTTCCACGCCCTTCCGCCACCGCCAGGCGCCATCGGTCGCCATGTAAAGCACCTTGCCGGCGCCATAGGTGCGGGTGACGAGCAAGGGGATCCGGCCGTATTCGTTGGCCACGTCCTCGTGCACGGCGAGCACCTCGCTGCCCGCCTTGGCCCGAAGCACGGGCCCGAACCACTGCCCACCCGGCAGGCTCTCCCAGACGGCGAGGTTCTCCGCCGGGGAATCGGCAAGCTTGGTGAGCAGGCTCTTGCGGCCGGCGTCGGTGAGCACGAGCCGGCGAGGCGAATCGGTGGCGGTGCCCTCCGGGATCGCCGGATCGATCACGACTGGCACGAGATCCTCGAGCGGCGTGCCCACGAACGAGGCCTGCTCACCCCGCCAGCCGGGCATGAACACCAGCCCGCTGGCCTGATACTCCACGAGTCCCTTGAGCAGGCGGCAGTCTTCCTCGGTGAGCTGTTCGGGGCCGAGACCCACGTCGCCGAGGAACACGACGTCATACTGCGAAAGCTGGTCGAGCCCGGCGGGAAACTCCTGGATGTAGTCGCGATTGCCGCCGCCCCGCTTGCTCAAGCCCGGCTGGAACAGCAGGCAGGAGACCTCGACCCCAGGGTCGCGGGAGAGGGCGTTTCGCAGGTAGCGGTATTCCCACCTGGGCACGCTCTCCACCACGAGCACCTTGAGCCGCTCCTCCCGGATGGCGATCGGCGCGGTGCGTTCGTTGTTGTCCGGTAGCAACTCGTCCGGCTCGGGCGGGAGGGTGAGCGTGAGCGTGTAGTCGCCCACCGCAGCAGGCGTCCAGTAGATCCAGTCGCTGACCGTCGCCATCGGCGGCAGGCGGATGTCCTTGCGGAGACGCTCGCCGTTCGAGATTGCGAGCTGGACGGGGATCACCCGGTCGGTCGGCAGCGTGGAGCGGATCGTGAACGGCACCCGCACCGGCTTGCCCGCCACGCCCACCGTCGGGCAATCAAGGCTCACGAGCTCCACGTCGGGCAGCTTCGTGGGGCTGCCGGCGGCCACCGCGAAGATCGGCACCTGGGCGAGCCTCAACCGTTGGGCCGCCTCGAGCGGCGGCTTCCCCTCGGTCCAGTCGCCGTCGCTGGCAAGCACCACCGCCCGCAGGCTCGCGAACGAATCGGCGGCCGCCGCGAGCGGACCGGCGAGATCGGTGCCGGTGGCGGC
>JBJOHE010000203.1:0-4116 GCA_046047895.1 Planctomycetota bacterium
TGCCAAGCGTCGAGAGCATGCCGACCGCAGCAATGCCCACCCCATAGAGTCCGAGAGCGAACTGACCCGGATCGGTGAAGTTGAAGCCGTTCGCGAAGCCGAAGGCGAGCAGCGTGGCCGCACCCACGACCAGCACCGGCGCCCAGACGCTCATCATGCCCTCGGCCACGCCGCCGATGATGATCGTGGCCGGGCCCGTGAGGGCCTGGTCGGCCAACTCCTGCGTGGGCTTGTATTCGTTGCTCGTCGAGTATTCAGTCCATTTGCCGATCAACCAACCAGACACGAGCCCCACGATCACGCTGATCGCCACGCCAAAGCTCCCCTGCCGCCAGCCGAGGAGCATCGGAGCCAGGAGAAAGGTGGCGACAATGATCGCACCGGTCGACATGTTGATTCCGTGCCCCAAGGCGGCGAGCAGGTTTTTCTGGGAGGAATCCTCCTTCGTGCGAACCTGGTAGATGCCCCAGATCGACAGGATCGTGCCTGCGGCCGCGATCATGACCGGAAGGAACAGGGCCCCCATCTGCATCCGGCTTTGGCCGTGATAGGCGGCCACACCGAGGGCGGCGGTCGCAAGAATCGAGCCGCAGTAGCTCTCATACAGATCCGCCCCCATGCCCGCCACGTCGCCCACGTTGTCACCGACGTTGTCGGCGATCGTGGCGGGATTACGGGCGTCATCTTCGGGGATGCTGTGCTCCACCTTGCCGACGAGATCGGCCCCCACGTCGGCCGCCTTCGTGAAGATGCCGCCGCCCACACGGGCGAACAGCGCCTGCGAACTCGCCCCCATCCCGAAGCAGAGCATCGTGACGGTGATCTCCTCGAGCGAGAGCGGGGTGGTGAAGAGAGGCACGATCCAATAGAGGATCAGGAACCAGAGCATGATGTCGAGCAGGCCGAGTCCCACGACCGTGAGCCCCATCACTGCCCCCGAGCGAAAGGCCACCTGGAGGCCGTCGTTGAGGCTCCGTTCGGCACCGGCCGCCGTGCGGTTACTGGCGAGGGTCGCCGTCTTCATGCCGAACCAGCCGGCCAGCCCCGAGAAGAAGCCGCCAGAGATGAAGGCGAAGGGCACCCACGCGCTCTGCACCTCCAGCCCGAAGGCCATCACCGCGAGGAGCAGGAAGATGGCCACGAAGAAGATGCCGACCACCTTGTACTGCTGCTTCAAATAAGCATCGGCCCCGGTGCTGACGTAGCCAGCGATCTTGACCATCTCGGCCGTGCCCGCCGGCTGCGACTCCATCCACTTGAAGAATTCCCACGCCTTGTAGAGGGCCACGCAGGCACCGGCGAGCCCCAGCAGCCAGAAGATTCCGTAGGCGCTAAACATCGAAACCGTCGCAACCTCGTCGGCAGCGGAGGCGACCACGGGAAGGCAGGCCATGACGACCGCCGTCACGACAGAGAGCAGGGTTCGGGGGCGTGCCACGATGCTGAGAGACTCCACGAGAGGACGGGATGAGCGAGGCCGCTGAACGGCCGCAAAAATGGCCGTTTCGAGGCCCAGATTGAACCCTGCAACCCACAGGCTGTCAAACCACACAGCCGCCCGTGATGAGGTTCCGGAGGCCGCTGTCGCCGAGGACGCAGACGGAAAAACGGAGGCGCGGGGGTCGGCAAACGCTCGCTGAGCATCGGGGCGTATCCTCGCCCGCGACGCGACTTTTGCCGCCCCCGAGCCGGCGATCGGCCATCGCTTGATCCACCCTCACAGGTCTCGACTCGGCGCTCCGCCGCTGACCGAAAACGATCACCACAGGCGGGCGGATCGCACGCTACACCGGCTGCTTGCCGATCGCGTGATAGTGGAAATCTCTGGCCTGCATCTCGCGGGGCGAGTAGAGATTCCGCCCATCGAACACGAGCTTCGCCCGCATCCGGCGGGCCATCTCGTCGAAATCGGGCCGGCGGTAGTCGCCCCACTCGGTCACGATCGCCAGGCAGTCGGCCCCGTCGAGGGCATCGAGCGGGCTGGCGGCGTATTCTAGCCGTCCCCCGTAGAGGGTCCGCACGTTTTCCATCGCCTCGGGATCGTGCACCCGCACGGTCGCTCCTCCTGCGAGCAGCCGCTCGATCAGGTCGATCGCCGGAGCGTCACGGATGTCGTCGGTCCGCGGCTTGAAGGCCAAGCCCCAGATCGCAATCTGCTTGCCGGCCAGCTCGTCGCCGAACCAGGCTGCGATCTTCTCGCCGAGCACCTGCTTCTGGGCGAGATTCGTCTCATGCACGGCGGTCAGAATCCGGGGCACCACGCCCTTGTCGCGGGCCATAGCCGCCAGAGCCTGGACGTCCTTCGGAAAGCAGCTGCCACCGTAGCCGGCGCCGGGGAACAGGAAGGCGAAGCCGATCCGGCTATCGTGGCCGATCCCTCGACGGACGTCGTCGATGTCGGCCTCCATCCGCTCGCAAAGGTTGGCCACCTCGTTGATGAACGAGATCTTCGTCGCCAGGAGCGAATTGGCGACGTACTTCGTCATCTCGGAGCTCTCAGGGCTCATCACCAGAAACGGGTTCTCGGTCCGCAGGAAGGGCCCGTAGAGCGACCGCAGGGTCTCGCCCACGTCGGGCGTCCGCACCCCCACGACCACCCGGTCAGGCTTCTGGAAATCCTCGATCGCGGCCCCTTCCTTGAGAAACTCGGGGTTGCTCGCCACGCGGCAGTCGCGGCCGAGCTGCTTCCGCAGCCGTGCTTCGATGCCCGCGCAGGTGCCCACCGGCACGGTGCTCTTGGTTACCACGATCGCCTCGGGCCGCAGATGCCCGGCAATCGTGTCGACCACGCTCCAGAGGGCCGACAGGTCGGCAGAGCCGTCAGCCGCCGGCGGCGTGCCCACCGCGAGAAACACGACATCGGCATCGCGGATCGCGGTGGCCGTGTCGGTCGTGAATCGGAGCCGGCCCGCCTTGGCGTTCCGCTCGACGAGTTCCTCGAGCCCGGGTTCGTAGATCGGCACCTCACCCCGCTCGAGCCGGGCGATCTTCTCGGCGTTGATGTCGAGGCAGGTGACCGTGTTGCCGCTGTCGGCGAAGCAGGTGCCCGTCACGAGGCCCACATATCCCGTGCCAACGACGCCGATCCGCATGCTGAAACCCTCCGCTGAAAGCCGTCGAGGCTACACGCCCGAGGGGCCTGCCTCAATCGGTGGCGGTCGATTCACCGCCCGCGGGCGATTCCCCCGCCCCGGCCGCATCACCACCGGCGGCCGGGGGCAACTCTTCGGGCTCTTCCTGCTCGCCGGGCGGCACGTGCACGACTGCCGCGAGCGTGTCGCCATCGTCGACCCGCATGATCCGCACGCCCTGCGTGTTGCGGCCCATCGGCCGGATTTCAGCCACGTTCACCCGCTGGATCTTGCCGCGGGAGGTCATCATCAACACCTGGTCTTCGTCGCGGACCGAGACCACCGCCACCACCTGGCCGTTGCGGGCGGTGGCCTTGATGTCGCGGACGCCCTTACCGCCGCGGTGCTGGGTGCGGTACCGCATCCCGCTCGATCCTTCGTCGCCGTCGCCCGCCTCGCCGGTCGACTCCTCAGCAGACTCCACCACCTCGGCCGACTCATCCCCGGGCTCGCCGCCGGTGAGCGGCGTGCCCGCGCCGAAGGGCGTCCGCTTGCCGTAGCCGTTTTCGCAGACGGTGAGCAGCGTCGCTTCAGGATCGGCCACCACCATGCCTACGAGCCGGTCGCCGGAACCGAGCTTGATGCCGCGGACGCCGCTCGTGTCGCGGCCCATCGGCCGGGCGTCGGACTCGGGGAACCGGATCGCCATGCCCTTGGCCGTGGCCAATACAAGCTCGTCGCCGGGCTTCGTGATCGCCGCCCCGACGAGTTCATCGCCCTCGCGAAGCTTGACCGCGATCAGGCCCTTCGTGCGGCGACGCCGGTATTGCTCGAGCGCCGTCTTCTTGACGACGCCGCTCCGCGTGGCGAGCAGCAGAAACTGGTCGGCATCCTCGAACCCGCCCACGGCCCGGCACTGGGCCACCTTCTCGCCCGGCTCGAACTCGAGCAGGTTGACGAGGGCTCGGCCCTTGGCGTCACGGGCCAGTTCCGGCAGTTCGAAGACCCGCATCGAGAACACCTTCCCGAGCGTGGTGAACACGAG
>JBJOHE010000204.1:0-3619 GCA_046047895.1 Planctomycetota bacterium
CGGCCACGGTCCTCGCGGTCGCCCGGCTCCTTTTCCCGCTCAGCCTTGGGCGCGTCCTCGGTGACGAGCGTCAGAACCGCCATCCACGATCGCACGGCGGGGTCGAGCATCGTGGATCGCCAGTCGGCAGCCAGTGCCGGCCGGGCGAAGCCACAGGCCACGAGCACCATCGCTCCGCAGGCGACGGGAATCAGTCGGGAAAAACGCTGGTTCATCGGAAGACACTCCGGGAAAAGGCCGCAGTCGAAGGGTTTCGGCGGGAGCGTCAGAACTCCGCCCACCGGAATAAACGGTCGACTTCTCTGGAGGTTTCGGGCCGGGCTGGGATTGAGACCGCAATCCGCAGGCTGCAAGCCCGCGGCCACGGGGCGATCGGAACCCCGGCGTCACGGCACCGCATTCCAGCATTTCCAAAAGGCTGGCCAGGTCGGGGTCGCCCATCCCCCGAGAGCCGGCCCAGAGAACCAGCGAAGCCAGGGATGGCTGAGCGCAGTTCTCTCGGAGTGAGCGGAGCCCAGGATGGGCGCAGCGAATGTCCGGCGACGGGGGTGGGGGACTCCGACCCGAAGTTGAGGTCGCTTCATGTTTGCCCTGCTAGCCAGGCATCCGGCCTGGCGATCAACTCAAGAGTCCCTTGACTACATGTCCGTGCACGGCCACTTCACGCCCGGCTGCGGCATCGTGCCGCCCCGGGCTTGGCGATCTCCGATCGCTGGTCGCCGGCCAGGCATCCGGCCTGGCGATCAACTCAAGAGTCCCTTGACTACATGTCCGTGCACGTCAGTGAGCCTGAAATCACGGCCTTGGGAGCGGAAGGTGAGGCGTTCGTGGTCAAGACCGAGGCAGTGGAGGATCGTGGCCTGGAGGTCGTGCACATGCACCTCGTCGCGGGCGATGTGGAAGCCGAGTTCGTCGGTCTCGCCGTAGGTGATGCCTTCCTGGATGCCGCCGCCGGCCAGCCACATCGTGAAGGCGTTGGGGTGGTGGTCGCGGCCCTTGGTGCGGCCGAGCACGGCACTGGCCTCCACCATCGGTGTGCGACCAAACTCGCCCCCCCAGACCACGAGCGTGCTATCGAGCAGGCCCCGGCGGTCGAGGTCGGCGACGAGCGCGGCGCTCGCCCGGTCGGTGGCCCGGCAGTTCTTCTCAACGTTGCCCTTCACGTCGGAGTGGCCATCCCAGCCTTCGTGGTAGATCGACACGAATCGCACGCCTCGCTCCACCAGCCGCCGCGCGATCAGGCAGGCCCGGGCGAAGCTCGCCTGCTCGGGCTTGCAGCCATAGAGGTCGAGGGTTTCCTGCGTCTCGCTCGCCAGGTCGGTGAGTTCGGGCGCCGACGTCTGGAGCCGGTGGGCCATCTCGTAGGAGGCAATCCGGGTGGCGATCTCCGGATCGCCGGCCACCGACTGCCGGAGCCGATTCAACTGGCTCACGGCGGCGAGCGTGTCGGCCTCCACCTGCGGATCGAAGCCCGACGGCGACGCCACGTTGAGGATCGGCGGCCCGGCATGGCGAAACCGCGTGCCGGCGTAGACGCTCGGCAGAAACCCGCTCGACCAGCAGCCACTGCCGCCGCTGATCCCCGAGCCCGTGCTCATCACCACGAAGGCCGGAAGGTCGCGGCTCTCGCTGCCGAGCCCATAGGTCACCCACGAGCCCATGCTCGGCCGGCCCGGCTGCGAGAAGCCGCAGTTCATGAAGATCTGGGCCGGCGCGTGGTTGAACTGGTCGGTGCGGCAGCTCTTCACGATCGCGATCTTGTCGGCGACCGTCGCAAGGTGAGGAAGGATCTCGGAAAGCTCGGCCCCGCTCTGGCCGTGTTTGGCAAACCGGAACTGCGGCCCGAGCACGGCGGCATCGGGACGGATGAAGGCATACCGCTGGCCTCCGATCACCTCCGGCGGCAGGGGACTGCCCTCGATCTCGGCCAGCTTCGGCTTGTGATCGAACATGTCGAGCTGGCTCGGCGCTCCTGCCATGAACAGCTGGATCACGGCCCGGGCCCGCCCGGGAAAATGACTTGGCTTCGGTGCCAACGGGTCAGGAAGCGTCGCCGCCGCGGCGGGAGGTTTGAACGACTCCGCCAGCAGGCCAGCCAGCGCGATCTTGCCCACCCCGATCCCGCAGTCGCGGAAAAAATGACGTCGGGTGATCTCAAGGGCAGGGTTCATCAGTTCGCTCCGGTCCTGGGCTGGCACCGCCGGGCAGGGGGCACGTGCTCGCCGTCGGTGGATTTTGACATCGCATGCTCTGCTGGTGTGGTGGGTCGACTCTGGCAGTCAAAATTCACCGCCGTCTGCGCGCGACCCCCGGCCCGGCTCCCTGGGTCGGGGAGAGGCACCGGTCCTGGGTTGGCACCGCCGGGCGGGGGCACGTGCTCGCCG
Source organism: Planctomycetota bacterium (assembly GCA_046047895.1). Taxonomy (GTDB): domain Bacteria; phylum Planctomycetota; class Planctomycetia; order Pirellulales; family UBA1268; genus QWPN01. The sequence continues at coordinate 2,385 of JBJOHE010000204.1, forward strand.
GCGGTGTCATTGCTTCACGATCGTTTCGTCGAGGTTCATCACCACCCGGGCCACCAGCAGCCAGGCGGCTCGTTCCGGAGCGTCGGGCGAGGCTTCGCCGAGGATCGTCTCGGCGTCGAGGTCGCCGGCGGCGAGCCGCTTCCTCTGCTCGAAAAGGTAGTTGGTCAGGATCTCCCGTTCGGCGGCCGTGAATCGGCGGGAGAGGAGCCGCGCAGCCAGATCGTCGAGCCGGGCGTCGTCATCAGGGCCGGCTGCCATCACGGCAACCGCCAGGGCCTTTGCCACCTCAAAGAACATCGGATCGTTCAGGAGCGTGAGGGCCTGGAGCGACGAGTTGGAGACGTCGCGGCGGGCCACGCAGGTTTCGCCCGACGGGCCGTCGAAGGTGACCGTCATCGCGAAGGGCGCGGTCCGCTTGATGAAGGTGTAGATGCTGCGGCGATGACGATCGTCGCCCGTGCTCGGTTCCCACTTTGGATTGCCGAAGGCCACCTCTGTCACGCCCGGCGGCTGGGGCGGCCGCACGCCCGGGCCGTACATTTTCTCAGAGAGCAGGCCGGCGGCGGCGAGGAGCGAGTCGCGGATCACTTCGGCATCCAGTCGCATTCGTGGCCCCCGGGCGAGGAGCCGGTTGTCGGGATCACGGGCGGCAAGGTCGTCCGACGCCGTCGAGGCCTGCCGGTAGGTGCTGCTCGTGACGATCAGCCGGTGGAGCCGCTTCCGCGACCAGCCGAGGTCGTCGGCAAACGTCACGGCCAGCCAGTCGAGCAGCTCCGGGTGGCTCGGCGGCTCTGATTGGTAGCCGAAATCCTCGAGCGTGCTCACGAGTCCGCGGCCGAAGAAGGCCTGCCACTCGCGGTTTACGGTCACCCGGGCCGTGAGCGGATTGTCGGGTGACACGAGCCAGCGGGCGAAGGCGAGCCGATCAGCCGGCGTGTTGGCCGGCAGCGGAGGCAGGAACGCCGGCGTGGCCGGCAGCACGGCCTCCTCGGGCTGGGTGAACTCGCCCCGGTGCCGGCGGTGGGTCGTGCGGCGGTGGGCCGCGAGCCGCTCCCGCATCACGAGCGTGGTCGTGCCGTCACGGAGCGCATCCTCGAGTCTGCGGATCTCGGCCACCGGGTCGGCCAGTTCGGGAGCCGACGCAAGAAACCGCCGTCGAACGGCCGCCTGCTCCACGGCCGTGCGGTCGGCCGCTGGTTTCACGAGGGCCGCTTCTTCGGCGGCGGTGTGGCCGC
>JBJOHE010000205.1:0-9184 GCA_046047895.1 Planctomycetota bacterium
GTGAGCCGCGCGAGGCTCGTCAAGTCTGATGGCGGCTGATTTCCCTTTTTTTCAGGGTTCCGGGATCAACTCGGTCGCGGGATTCCGCTCGCGAGGCCGCGGGCCGCGGCTGCTGTGTTCCTCTCCGCCGCGCGTTTTGCTGGCAGGCGGCTGCGCGCCGGCGCGGCATCGGGCTACCTTGTCGGGGGAGGCCGACCCGGGCTATGCGGAAGCAGCCGCGGCCCCGGCCTGGCTCATGACTCAGTTGTCGAGGTCGATCGATGCCGGTGCCAGTGCGACTGTCGCGGGAACGACTGGTGGCTGAACTCGCCGCTGCCTTTCCCGCAGCTGCTGCAGCTGAAGGAGAGCCCGAGGCCGCAGCGACGCAGCCCTGGCGGGGCGGGCGGGCGGCGGCCGAGCAGCGGCTGCTCGCGGTCGACCCTGTGGGCTACGCCCGGTCACGAAACCTTGTTTCCGGCCCGGTCTCTCGGCTCTCGCCCTGGATCCGTCACGGGGTGCTGTCGTTGGCCGAGGTGCGAGATGCCGCCCTCGCGCGGGCGACTCCGGAGGCGGCCGAGAAGTTCATCTCCGAGCTGGGCTGGCGGGACTATTGGCGCCGGGTGCAGGCTGCGGCCGGTGAAGCGATCGGCTCCGACCTCGAGCCGCCGGCGGCTGAGTCGCGTTCTCCCCGGCTCGATCACGTGCCCGCCGACGTGCTGGCCGGTCGCACCGGGCTCGTCTGCATCGACGACTTCGTGGGGCGGCTTCATGCCGAGGGCTGGCTGCACAACCACGAGCGGATGTGGCTGGCCTCCTGGCTCGTGCACGTGCGCGGGGTCTGCTGGCGGGCCGGGGCCGACTGGTTTCTGCGGCATCTGGTCGACGGCGATCCCGCGAGCAACCATCTCTCCTGGCAATGGGTGGCGGGCACGTTCTCGGCCAAGCCCTACATCTTCAATCGGGAGAACCTCGAGCGGTATACGGAAGGGGTTCATTGCCGCGAGTGCCAGCTCCTCGGCCGCTGCGACCTGGAAGGCGACTACGACAGCCTCGCCGCCCGGCTGTTTGCGGCGGGGGGCGGTCCACGGCCGCCGGCGGAGCCGGGAGAGGCGTTGCGGCTGCGACCAGCCGAGCCCTGGCTGCCGGCAGCCGACACCCGGCAGCCGCTCGTCTGGATCACGCTCGACTCGCTCTCGTCCCGCAGCCCGGCCGCGGCCGCCTGGCCCGCCGCGCCGCAGCTGTTCGTGGTGGACGCCGCCTGGCTGACGGAGGAGCAGCCCGCCCTCAAGCGGCTCGTGTTCATCTGGGAGTGCCTCGCCGACCTGCCGGCGGTGGAGATCGCGGTGGGCGATCCGGCCGTGCTCGTGCCGGCCCGGGCGGCGGCGCTTGGCTGCGATGGCGTGGCTCTGGCGGAAACCTCCTGCCCGCGGGTCCGCCGGGCGGCGGCGGTGATTGGCGATCAGTTGCCGCTGCGGGTCGAGCCATGGCCGCCCTTCTGCGAGGCGGGGAAGGTTCGCGATCTCACCCGCTTCTCTCGCTTCTGGCAGAAGGTCAAGGGCTCGGCCCTGCGGCCGACGGCGGGCTGATCACCGGCGGGTTCGGTGCTGCGGCGGACAGCTCGGTAAACCACGTCCAGGGATCGACCGGCGGCGGTGGAGCGTGGAGGGCGAGCAGTTCACCCGTCGTGGGATGGGCAAGCTGTAGCGTCGCCGCATGCAAAGCCAGCGGCCAGGCCGGCGCCGGATCGCGGCCGTACAGGCGGTCGCCGAGGATCGGGCAGCCAAGCCAGGCGAGATGCACCCTCAGCTGATGGGAGCGGCCCGTGAGCGGAGCGAGGGCGAGCAGTGCCGCGGTGCCGCCGTCGGCCGATGCTGCGCGGCCGATCATGGTCCAGCGGGTCGCCGCCCGGCGGCCGAGCACGGGATCGACCCTGTGTCGCGGAGGGCGTTCGCGGTCGGCTGCGAGGGGCAGATGCAACTCGCCGCTCGGCTGCGGCGGCTGGCCGGTCACGATTGCCAGGTAGGTCTTCGTGACCTCGCCGCGTTCGAAGCTGCGGCCGAGCCTGGCCCGGGCCTCGGGGGTGCGGGCGAGCATAAGGAGCCCCGAGGTGTCGCGATCGAGCCGATGAACGGCCTCGAGCGGCCCGAAGCGGGCGACGAGCCTCGCCGCCACGTCGGCGGGATCGAGCGGCGTGCGGGCGGGAACGCTCGGCATCCCGGAAGGCTTGTCGCAGACGACGACCGCCGGATCGGCCCACACGATCCGCGGCGTGGGCGGTGTCGGGGGACGGCTCACAGGATTCCCAGGAGTGACGCCCAGCGGCAGAGCGGCTCGGCCGGGGTATCCTCCAGGGCCTCCGGCGGCAGGAGGCCGGCAGCGTAGCCGGCGGCATCGAGCCGGCGACGGTCGGCTTCGATCAGGCGACTCGCTGCCTCGTCGCCGCCGGGGCCGAGCAGGATCCACCAATCGCGGCCGGGCCGCGCCTCGGCCACGGCTGCCAGCCGGGGCAGGCCGCCGCCGACGAGGGCCACGCCTCGGGCCGTGTCTCCCAGTCGTTCGGCGACGAGCCAGGCGAAGGCGGCCCCTGCCTCGCGGCCGGCCACGCCGATGCGGCGGGGATCGATCGGTCGGCGGGCATCGAGCGTCGCCAGGCTGCGAACCACAGTGGGAACGTCATCGCGGCTCCAGGCGGCAGGGCCGCCAGACCCCGGGAGGATCACGGCGATTCCATACCGTGCGGCTGCGGCCTGCCACGGGGCGGCTTCCGCTGGGTCGATCCGGCCGTGGGGCGGTCCGCACCAGATCAAGACGCCCACCGGTGCCTCGCCTGCCGGGACCACGGCGATGGCGGGTTCGGCCACGTCGGCCGCCTCCAGCCTGACGATCGTCGCCGCAGCGAGCGGGCCGGCCAGGGGATCGATGCCGGCTGCGGGGGCTTCGAGGCCCGTCGGCGGCAGGTCGGCCGGCGGCCGCGCCGTCTCGAGTTCGACGGTCGTCTCGCGGCCGCTGCGGCGGTAACGGAGCTGCACGTGGCCGCCAGGCAGCATGCCGGCGAGCACTCCGGCGACGGCGGCGGGTGAATCGGCCGGAGTCGGAGGGCCGCTGCCGGCGTTGATTCCCGTGAGGATGTCGCCAGCTCGCAGGCCGGCTGCTGCGGCTGGGCCGTCGGCCGTCAGCCAGGCGAGCCTGATGCCCCCCGCGTCGGTCGCCAGGGATGCCACCGGCACCCCGCCGATCACAGCCCGCCGCCAAGGGGGCAGGCGGTCGACCAGCGTGGCTCTCAGGGTGAGCGAGGCGGCCTCGCCGGACTGGTCGCGGGAGACGGTGATCGCGATCTCGTCGCCCGCATACCGCGGCGCGATCGCGTGCCGGGCGTCGGCGATCCGGGCGATCGGTCGATCGTCGATCGAGACGAGCCGGTCGCCGGGCTCGAGGCCGGCTGCGGCCGCCGGCGATCCCGGCTGCACCGAGGCGATCACCGGCTCCCCATTGATCTCGTCGCGGGAGCGGTAGCCGATCCCCAGAATTCCCGGGGCCAGCAGCTCGCCCCGGTCGAGCCGAGGGAAGGATGCGAGCAGGTCTTCCAGCGGCACCGCGAATCCGATGCCGGCATCGTAGAGTTCGGTCCCTTCGGTGAGCCCGGCCGTGTCGGCAGGGAGCGGCGCGACCAGGCCGATCACGCGGCCGTGAATGTCGATGAGCGGCCCGCCGTAGTTCATCGGCGACACGGCCGCGTCGGTCTGCACCGCCTTGCCCCAGGCCCGGTTGAGGGCCGAGACGATGCCCACTGCGATGCTGGGCGTGGTGGCCGACCAGCCCCGGCCGACGGCGATCGCCCATTGGCCTGGCGCCAGGTCCCGCCGCGCCGCCGGCTCGAGCGGTGGGGCGGGCGGTAGGTCGGCCACGGTCAGCAGCACGAGCCCGCGGGACCGGTCGCGGCCTCGGACGCGGCCCACCCGTCGGCTTCCGTCGGCCAACACCACGAGCGTCTCCTCCACGTCGTCGGGAATCGCAAACCCGGTGGTCAGCACCCGCCCGGGGGCGATGATCAGGCCCGTTGCCGGCCCGGACCCCGGCTGCACGTCACCTCGCGAAGCCTCGGCGGATGTCGCCAAGGGTTCGATTCGCACCACGGCCGACTCGACGCGGGCCACGGCCGCCTGGAAGGCACGTTCCTCGGCCAGGGTGGGCTCGGCGGCGAGCGTGGCCTGGGTGGCGAGTGCGACAGTCAGCACGAGACACGGAACGCAGAACCGAGTCATTTCGTCGCTCCCTCCGGCCGTTCGCGGGCCGGGGCCGACGGCCGCGGCCCGAGGTCCAGCTCGACCAGGCCGCCGCTCCTGATCACGACGAGCCGCACCGGATCGCCGGTGGCGAGCCGCCCCACCGCCTGCTCGACCGCCGCCCGCGTGGTGACCGACCTGGGGCCCACCGCGATCACCAGATCATCAGGCCGCACCCCGGCGCGGTCGGCGGCCGAGCCCGGCTCGACCGACTCCACGAAGGGCGGCGTGCGTTCAAGCAGATCGGGCACGAGGCCCACTCCGATCAGTCGGAGGTCGAAGGGAAGCTGGTCAGAGTCGGAGGCCGGCGCGACCGTACCGCTGGCAATGGCGTCGCGGCCGCGGCAGAGTTCGGCGACGGGAACGGCGTAGTTGAGCCAGATCCCGGCCTGGGTGCTGCGGAGCTCCTTGCCGAGCATGCCCAGCAGCCGGCCTTCGGAATCGACGAGGCCGCCGCCGGGCGATCCGGGATTGTTGGTCGTGCAGTCGAGCACGTAGACCTCGCCTTGAAACGCCGCCTCGGCGGCCCCGCGGCGGGCCTGGAGCGGCGGCATGGCGGCGATCACGCCTCGTTGGGCGGTGACTCGCTCGTCCCCCACCGCCACTCCGAACATGTTGGAAAGCGCGATCACACGGGTGCCGACCGCAGCCGCCGGCCGCGCGGGGTCGAGGTCGAAGGCGGGAAGGTCCGTGGCGTCGATGTCGAGCAGGGCGAGTTCCCGCCGCGGATCGATCCCGACCAGCCGGGCCAGATAGCGTCGGCCGTCGTCGAGAACGCAATCGACCTCGCCGGTGTCGAGCACCGAACTGGCCGCGGTGAGGATGCCGCCCGACGGCGACACGAGGATGCCGGACTGGTAGCCCTCGAGCCCGCGGAGGCCGCCGGCGCCATAGAGCTTGACGACCTTGCGGGCCGCGTCGGCGATCACCGCCTGCGGGCTTGGGTGGGGATCGGCGGCGGCACAGAGGCCTGTGGCCGCCGAGGCCAGCGGCATGATGAGCCAGAGCCAGTGGCGGATCATGGCATGACCTCCGCCGGCTCCGCGGACTCCACCAGAAACTCACCGAACCGTTCGGGACCGCGGTGCACTGTCATTCGCAGCAGCCCGGTGTTGGGCGACCGCGAGAAGCGAACCTCACAAGGATCGGCCTCGGGGGAGGTCCAGAGATCGATCCAACAGACCCCGCCGGCCGCACCGAAGCCCAGCCGGGCCTCGACGCCGGCGACCGCCGTTTCGAGCACATCGACGAGGTCCCCACCGGCCGGATCGATTCGCCAGGGATCCCGCGGGGCGGTGCCGGCGGCGACCGTGCCGCCGACCGCGGCCGGGCCCTCGGTGGCCAATCGCCGCCAGACCGCAAGCGCCGCCAGCATGCCGCCGCTGCCTGGGGGCACCGGGGGTGCATCGAGCCGGCCGGTGAGGTCGAGCACCGAAGTGCCGGTCGGCAGATCGATGGTCGCCTGGGAATCGGAGAGTTCGATCCGGAAGTCACCACCGTCGGTCAGCTGGCCGGCGAGGGTCCACGGGCCGCTCGCTGCGGCGTTGGTGCGGGCGGCGATCCCGCGGGCGACGCGATCCCGCTCGACGAGGTTGAAATGATAATTGGTGTAGCCCGTCCGGGCTTCGTAGCGGCCCCTGGCCGCGGCGGGAAGTTCCGCCGCCTTCCCCTGCCCTTCCCCCGGCAACTCGCCGCCGCCGGCCACGAGCCGAGCGAGGTCGGCCGCCGCATGCACGCCCGCAAGCCGCACCAGCAGCTCCTCTTGGCGGCCATGTCGCCGGTAGACAAGCGGCACCTGCCAGCCCGCCGGCAGCGTGCCGAGCACGTTCTTGAAGGCGTTGACGGTGCGGATCGGCCGGCCGGCGAGCGCCACCACCTCGTCGTCGTATTGGAGCCCTCGTCGCCAGGCGTCGGACGACTGAAGGATGTCGGCGACGACCACCCGGCCGTCGGCGGCCGTGGCGACCGTGGCCCCGAGCGTGGCGTGGTCGCAGAGTCGGCCGGCCTTGAGGCAGCCGAGAAAGTTCCGCAGCTGGTTGGCGGAGATCGCGTAGCCGGCCCCCACGTTCACCCGGCCCCGCTTCTCGAACGAAGCCCGGCCGTTGACGCCGATCAGCCGGCCGGCCGCGTCGAACAGCCCGCCTCCCGAATTGCCCGGGTTGATCGCGGCGTCGACCTGGATGCAGTCGGTGTACTCGAGGAGCGTGCCGGCCGGTTCCTGATAGCGGTGGGTGCCCGAGACGATTCCCGCGCTGATCGACGGCGCGAGGTCGGTCGCGAGCAGAAAGGGATTGCCGGCGGCGAAGCACCAGTCGCCGGGCTCCACGGCATCGCTGTCGGCAAGCGGCACGTGAGGGAAATCGTCCCGGCCGACCAGCTTCACGAGCGCCACATCTCCGGTGGGATCGAGGCCCACGAGCACTGCGTCGTAGAGCCGGCCGTCGGCGAGGCCGCAGGTCATGGCCACGCCCGCCGGCTGGACGACGTGGAAGTTGGTGAGCGCGTAGCCGTCGGGCGAGATCAGCACGCCGGAGCCGCCGCCCGAGTCACCGGCAAAGATTGCCACCGCAGCAGACGAGGCCCGGCCGATCACCTCGATCCGCTGGCGTTCGGCGGCAAGCACCGCGGAGTCGACCGCCGCAGCGGCCGGTCCGAGAACGGCCATGGAGACGGCCACGGCGAACGCTGCCACCGTCACCGGGCCCGAGCGTCGGTTCACGACATCTGCGGAGATCATTGCTCGAACACCGGTTCGATGAGTCGCACAGGGCAGCCGAGCGATCCGCCGGCGAAGTCGACCGAAACCGTGAGCCGGCGGGCGGCTGACACATCGACCTCGATCGCTTCGGCGGCGGCATGGTCATCGTGGCGATCGGCGGCGGGGGCGAGCCTCGCGTGAAACGCCTGACGATCATCGACCGCCACCCGCACATCCACGATGGCCGGCGAGGTCGCTGGCACGTCCCGGATCAGCAGGGCCCGAAACAGCCGCGAGTTGGCGGGGACCCGCCAGGTGGCGACGGTGCGAGGTCGGATCGCCAGATCTGGCGGCCCGTCGCCGCTGGGCAGCGGCCGGGGGGCGAAAAAACCGGCCAGTTCCTTGACCGCAGCCAGGCCGCCGAAGGCAGGCTCGACCGCGGTCGACTCAGCCTCGAGGGAAGCCAGCGGGATTGTCCGGGCCACGGCAAAGTCGATCGACTCGAGCACCGCCGGCGGCAGATCGATCGCGTCGTCGACGACGAACTCCTCCGGCGACCAGCGGAGCCTGGCCGCGACGAGCCGGCCGTCGGTGATCGTCACGACCGGCCCGGTGGCCGCTGCGGCAACCGGCCGAAGCCAGACGATCCCCGCCACCTTGGCCCGCTTCACGGGGATGGTTTCGCCATCGAGCACCACCGTTACCGCCTCGTCGGAGAGTGCCGTCACGGCGCACTCGACGAAGGTGTGGCCCTCGTCCCTTCGGACGACGACGAGATCGGCGGTCGGCGACTCGGGCAGCGCGTCGAGCCAGGCCGGAGCGTCCTCGCCTGCGGAGAGCCAGGCCACCCTGGCGATGCGATCGAGCGGCAGCGACATCGGCCCCTCGGGGTGGTCGATGACCAGCCGATCCGCCACCTGGCGGCAGCCCGTGCCGCTGAGCAGGCCGCCGTCGCGGGTGGTCGCACGCACGGTCGGCCGGGCGCCTTCAGCCGCCGCGTCCCGCACGAGCCGCCGCACCTCGGCTGCGGGGAGATCGCGGGGCTGACCCCCGACCTCGATCCGAATGCCCTCTTGAGCGATCGCCCGGAGGACGCCGGCGATGGCCTCGCCAGCCGTCAACTCGAGCCGCACGTTTGGCGATGCCTCGGCTCGGCCGGTGTCCGCCGAGGTTGGCACCGCTGCCAGCAGCAAGCAGCCGAAGCAAAGCCAGGTCGGCGGGCGGCGTCGGCGAGGGAACGTGGCCGGCATCGCTCTAGAATACCAGACCATGGGCCGACTGATCCGCCCGCGGTGAGCAGCCTGCCAGGTGATAGGCTGCGCGTGACAAGGCCGCCGCCGACGAACTCGGCATGTGACCCAGAACCTCGGCTCTGAACTAGCGTTCCCCTTCCGTGCCGGTGGCGAGCCGCTTGAAGTATTGTTCGATCGCCTCGCGGTAGTGGGGCGGGTATTCCCGGCCGATCTGCTGAAGGGCGGCCTCCCGTTCGTGGGGCGGCAGGTTGCCCCAGCCCTCGCCGCTTCCAAGGTTGCGGCTCTGCACCTCGCCCCGGCCGCGGCCGCCGGCGAGTTGGCTGTCGTCCATCGGGGTACCGGCGGCGCCCCCCTCCCCCGCGCTGCCTGCTCCTGCCGAGGCCGACTGCCCCTGCTGCTGCTGGTTTTCGATCTTCTGGATCAGCGCGTCGAGCGAATCGACCACCCCCTGTTGCACGCCGCGGGTCAGCGGGCCGGCGTAGCCGAGATCGAGCCGGCGGCGGGCGTCCCGCATCCGCCGGGCGATGTGGTCCAGCGAATCGGTCTCGAGCGATTGGATGTCGGCCCGCAGCAGCCGCGCGAGCCGGGCATACCGCACCGGGATTTCCGGCTCCCGCTCCAGGAGCCGATCGAACGACTCGGCCGCCAGTTCCTGGGAGAGCATCCAGTGGCCGCAGCAGCCGCGATAGAAGAGCACGGCCGCCGGATCGACGGCTTCATCGAGATCAAGGTCGGCCAGGAAAGCCTCCGCCTCGTCGAACCTGTTCAGGCGGACGAGTTCGCGACCGAGCCAGAGCCTCACGGCCGCCTGCTCAAAGGGGGCTGTTGCAGAGTCGGCGAGCCAGGCGGTCGCAGTGGCGAGCCCGCCCGGGTTTTCGAGGCTCCCGCGAACTGCCGCGACCCGGGGATCGACGATCGCAGCCGTCTCCATGGCGGCGTCGACGAGATCGCGGCGGTCACCGCTGCTCGGC
>JBJOHE010000206.1:0-22264 GCA_046047895.1 Planctomycetota bacterium
ACGGTGATGTCGCCATGCTGCGGATCAACGAGGGCCTCGACCTCAACGGCAACGGCCGGGTCGATGTCGTCACCCCGGGTGATGTCTCCTACGGTTTCGAGGCCTTCACCACGACCTCGCAGCCGGGCTACTTCCAGGCCAGCGGCAACGGACTCTTCGCCCAGGAGGTCGATGCCTCAGCGCTCCCCGAGGGCATGAACTTCCTCACCGTGCGGGCCTATCGCCACCGCGACCCAGCCAGCGGAGGCGACGGCGGCCCCGCCGTCTACACCGACTTCAAACAGACCCTCTACGTCGATCGGCTGCCGCCCGAGTCGGCCGTGCAGGAATTCCGCTCGTTCGCCGGCGGCGTGGGCAACAACGACGTCTGGATCCGCTCGGTCGACGGCACGGCCGCCACCGTGAACGTGTTCCAAAACGTCGCTGCGACCGTGCCTGAGTCGACGATCCTCGCCTGGGCAAACGCCGGGCTCGGCAAGACGGACCAACTGGACGGCGATCTCTTCAAGACGGGCTTCTTTGGCGTGCCCAACGGCAACAATGTCTACACGGTGGTCACCCGGGAGATCACGGGCCACACCAACATTCAACGCCTCACCGGCCTCACGCCCGACTCCGCCCGCGGGGCCGGCTTCGGCGACCTCAACTTCGACGGGACTCGCACGGCCTCGGACATCGCCGGAGGGAGCGGCAGCTTCGAGGCCGTGCTCGGCTCGAAAAACTCGGTCTTCAATCCGGCAGCCGACGTGACGGGTGACGGCCTCGTCGACACCCGAGACCTGCTGGCCCTCGAGCCGCTCCTCACGGGCACGGGCGCGGCCGCCTCGGCCCTCGTCGGCGTGAAGACCCGCCGCATCGACTTCAGCGGCGACGGCCTGGCAAATGAGACCGACCTGGGGATCCTCCGCACGCGGGTAGGGCTGACGGCCTCGGGCGACGACCTCTGGCGATGGGATCTCGATGTCGATGGCGCAGTCACTGCCGACGATGTAGCCGTGCTCCAGCAGGGCTTTAAGGTGGCCGCCACCGCCGGTGTGCCGACGACCCTCACCTGGACCGGCGCCGACGGCATGGCCGGCGGCACCGGTACATGGACCAATTCCGGCCTGGAATGGCGGGGAGGCGTGACAAGCAGCACGCTCCCGATGCCGCTCGTGCCCGGCGCGACGGCGATGTTTCGCGGCAACGGCAGCGACGTGACGGTGACCGGCACGGTGCGGGCCTTCGGGGGCATCGATGTCTCGGGCTCGGGAGCGACCGTGATTCAGGGAGGCACTCTCGACCTCGGCGACCCATCGGCGGCCGGCCGGATCGCTGTGGCCACGGGCACGACGGCCACGATCAGTTCAACGCTCACGGGCAGTGGCGGGCTCGTGAAGGCAGGGGATGGCCGGCTCACCATCTCCGGTGGAAATCAGATCGCCGGCACCACCCGCATCGAAGGAGGCACGCTCGCGATCACCCGAGCGGCCGCAGCCCCGACCGGGCCCCTGACGGTGTCCGCCGGCCGGTTCGTCATCGATTCTCCGCTCGTGGAGCGGTTTGGCCTGGCCGCGCTCGATCTCGACCTCGCCGCGGCCGCGAGCCTGGATCTCGCTGCCAGCCGGATCTCGGTGGCTGCCGGCGGAACCACGGAAGCCGACCTGCGGGCGGCCCTTCAGGCTGGTCGCAACGGCGGCGGCTGGAACGGGTCAGCGGGCATCGTGTCGACCGTGGCCGCGGCAGCAGCCGGAGCCGGTGGCGTCGGCTACACCGGCAGCGACGCGACCGGATTCGTCGTCGCCTATGCGGCTCCCGGCGACGCCAATCTCGACGGCAGCGTGGATGTGTTCGACCTCGTGCAGGTCAACACAGCCAACAGCTACGGGTCGGCCACAGGCGGCGGCTGGACAAGCGGCGACTTCGACTACGACGGCCGCACGACCGTGTTCGACCTCGTGGCCGCCCAGACAGCGGGCCGGTTTGCGGCGGGCAACTATCTGCCGGCGGCCTCCACCTCCGTGGCCGGCGGTCTCGCCGTCGTGCCCGAGCCTGCAGGCCTCCTGCTCGCAGCCGCCGGCTTCGCCTGCCTTTTCAAAACCGGCCGGCGACGGTGAGCATCCAGGTGGCAAGCAGCGCCCGCCCGGTCCAGAGCAACGTCCGCAGCCAATTGCTCGCCACGAGTCGCCCGACGAGATCGGGACGGCTGCCCTCGCGGCCAAGCCGCTCGTGGAGAGGCATCTGCACGAGGAGGGTCGAGAGCCAGGCCGCCACCACGAGCCCGAGCCCGACGTAGGTCAAGGCTGGAGCGACACCCGCCGGCGGCCAAACGGCACACCAGACCGCGGCGACCGCCTCGACGATCATCGGCGGCAGCACCACCCAGGCCGTCCTTTGCCGGTTCCGCCGGGCATACTCTCGCCCCGCCTCACCCGGCACGTCTCCCAGCTGGGGGTAGTGAACGAGCTGCACAAACCAGATGACGCCGCACATCATGCCCGAGGCGATCACCTGGGCGGCAAGCCCGGCCTGCTCCAGGCTCATGCAGCCTCCGCGGGGCGATAGGCCCCGGGGACGGCGACCCGCCGGCGCTGCCGCCAGACCTGAGCCAGGATCAAGGCGAACGGAATCCACCAGAGGAGGTCGTTGGTCGGCAGTGTCACTCCAAATTCCCAGGGTACCTCGCCCCGCACCACGCCGGCCAGGTAGCCGAGCGGCCCAAACAGCTTGCCCAGCAGTCCGACGAGCACGATCGGCCAGTGGACGAGAGGGGCGGTGGCGGCAGCGAGGTAGCCGATTCCATACACGCCCACGATCATCCCGACGCAGGCCCAGATGAACGGATACCGGGGCGGCTCCATGCCGGTCAGGTCGAAGAGCCAGCCCGGATACAGCACGGTCAGCGCTCCCCAGGCGAGGTTGTAGATTCCGGCCGCGACGAGCCAGCGGCCCATCCAAGCGGGCGGTACGGAGAGGGAAGCCGGTTCGGGCATCGAGACCACGGGAAAAGGGTGGAACGGTCGGTCAAGCCTATGGCACGAATGGCATGGTAGGCGCCGCGGCAGAGCCGGCACCCCGGCCGCTTGCAGGATTCCGCTTCAGGCCGTCGAATCCCAGGGTCGCCATACGGGCCTCGATGCCCGAACCGCCCCGAGAAAGGACGACCGTGATGGCACCTCCCGACTCCCCCAGCCAGCCCTCCCCGCCAAGTCCGCCCGAATTGGCCGCTCGGATCGAGGGGCTTGGCGTCTTCTACCTCGGCAGCAAACTCGACGACGGGGGCCGACCGACGGCCGAGCCGCTCCTGATCGATGCCCGCCGGTTCACGACCCACGCGGTCTGCGTCGGCATGACCGGCAGCGGCAAGACGGGCCTGCTCGTGAGCCTGATCGAGGAGGCGGCGCTCGACGGCATTCCCACGCTCGTGATCGATCCCAAGGGGGATCTCGCCAACGTCCTGCTCGCCTTCCCGGAGTTGGCTCCGGCCGACTTCGAGCCCTGGGTCGATCCGGAGGCTGCTCGCCGGGAGGGCCTCGCGGTCGGTGAACTCGCCGCGCGAACCGCGCGACAGTGGGCGGAAGGGCTCGCCGCCTCGGGCCAATCGGGGGAGCGGATCCGCCGGCTCCGGGCCGCCGCCGAGATGACGGTCTACACGCCTGGCAGCCGCAGCGGCACGCCCCTGGCGATGCTCGCCAGCCTCGACCCGCCCTCGCAGGAGGTGCTCGACGACCCCGAAGCCCGCCGGGAGCGGATCGAGTCGCTCGTGTCGGGCATCCTGGCACTGGCCGGCATTCCTGGTGAGCCAGGCACCAGCCGCGACCATGTGCTGCTCTCGGCGATCGTCGAGAGCCTGTGGAAGAGCGGCCGCCGGGTCGACTTCGGCACGCTCGTGCGGACGATCCCCGCGCCGCCGATCGAGCGGATCGGATTCCTCGATCTGGAAAACTTCTACCCGGCGGGCGATCGCTTCCAGCTGGCGACGAAGCTCAACACGGTGGCGGCAGCCCCCGGCTTCGACGCCTGGCTCGAAGGCGAGCCGCTCGATGTCGGTCGGCTGCTCTGGACGCCCGAGGGCAAGCCGCGGGTGGCGGTGGTCTCGATCGCCCACCTCGCCGATGCCCAGCGGATGGCCTTCGTCACGCTCCTGGCCGGCCAGACGATCGCCTGGATGCGGTCGCAGCCCGGCACGAGTTCGCTGCGGGCGCTGTTCCTGATGGACGAGGTTTTCGGCTATCTGCCGCCGGTGGCCAATCCTCCGAGCAAGCAGCCGATCCTCACGCTCATGAAGCAGGCCCGTGCCTACGGCCTAGGGGTGGTGCTCGCCACGCAAAACCCGGTCGATCTCGACTACAAAGGCCTCTCAAACGCCGGGCTCTGGTTCCTGGGCCGACTGCAGACCGCCCGCGACAAGGCCCGGGTGCTCGATGGCCTGGAGGGGGCGGCGGCCTCGGCCGGCGGCGGCTTCGACCGCGGCCGAATCGATCGACTGCTCTCGGGGCTCGAGCAGCGGCGGTTCCTGATGCACTCGGTGCACGGCGACGAGGAGACGCTCTTTCAGACCCGCTGGACGATGGCCTATCTCCGCGGCCCGATGCTCCGCGACGAAATCCGCCGGCTCACCGACCGCGGGGCCTCACCGTCTGGCGGACCAGCCACCGCAGCCGATCGGCCGCGGGTCGAAGCCGACGAGCCGCCGCTGGGGGGCGGGCCGCGACCGATCCTCCCGCCGGGTGTGCGGGAGGTCTTCTTTCCGCCGACGGGACCGCTTCCGCCCGACGGCCGGGTGTTCTACGAACCGCATGTGCTCGGCCGGGCGATCGTTCGCTATTCGCTCGCCTCGGCCGGAATCGAGGAATACCGAGAAACGATCTGCCTCGCGCCGGCCGGCGACACGCTGGGCGAATCGGCCTGGGAGGAGGGCCGGATGCTGACCGAGCCTCCGGCGATCGAGCCGGCGCCACGGCCAGGCTCCTTCGCGGCCGTGCCGCCGGTGCTGGCAGGCCCGCGGGGCTATTCCCAGCTCGCCACGGCCTTCAAGGGATGGCTGGCCCGCACGGCCCGGCTCACGGCCTGGAAGGCACCGGCGATCGCTGCCGTGTCGCGGCCCGGAGAAACCGAGGGAGACTTCCGCAGCCGAATCGCCCGGGAGGTGCGGGAGTGGCGTGACGCCGAGATGGAGAAGGTGCGGGAGAAGCAGTCGGCGAAGCTGACGACGCTTTCCGACCGGATCGACCGGGCCCGGCAAAAGGTGGAACGGGAGCGGGCCGAAGCCCAGAACAAGTCGATGCAGACCTATGTGTCGATCGGCTCGGCCGTGCTCGGCGCCCTGCTCGGCCGCAAGAAGCTCAGCTCTACCACGATCGGCAAGGCGGCCACCTCGATGCGTTCGGCGAGCCGCGCCACTCGCCAGCAGGCCGACGTGGCCCACGCCGAGGAGAGCCTGGCGAGCCTGGAGGCCAGGCGGCAGGAACTCGAGGCCGAGGTCGAGGCCGACCTCGAACGGATCCGGCTTGAATCGGCCCCGGAACGAATCCCTCTGGAGCGGCTCGAGATCCCGGCCCGTAAGACCGACACGACCGTCGAAGAAGTCGTGCTCGCCTGGGTGCCACGCGAGCGGCGGTAGGGTCCTGCTGTCGAGAACACAAGCCACGGGCTTGGGCAAGAAGCCCCGAAATACCAGGCCAGGCGTTGGGCAAAAAGACCCGTGGCCGCAGGCTTGCAGCCTGCGGAATCCGGGCCGCATTCGGGCAGGCTACAAGCCTGCCCCCACGGGTCAACTGGAACCCCAGAGCCAGGGATCCTTCGAACACCCCCACGGGCCACCTGACGCCTGCTCTGAAACCGGAGGGTAAGGTAGCGGGGCACTTCCTCGAGGCCGCTTACCGATGTCGCGTCAGATCATCCTCATCGACTGCCCCGATGCCGTGGGCCTGATCCACCGGATCACCGGCGTGCTCGAGCAGCGTCGGCTCAACATCGAGGCCAACCACGAATTCGTCGACGCCTCCACGAAGCACTTCTTCTTCCGGGCCGAGGTGGCGCCGGCGGATGGCCCGGTCACCGCCGAGGCGGTGCAGGCTGATCTCGCGGCCGTGCTGCCGGCAGGGGCGCGGGTGCGGGTGACCCGCGACGAGCGGCGGCCGATCGTGGTCTGCGCCACCCGCGAGCCCCATTGTCTTGGCGAACTGCTCCTGCTCGATACGGTGGGTGAACTACCTGGCCGGATCGTGGGCGTTGTCAGCAATCACGATCTGCTCCGGGGGCTCGTGGAGCGGTTCGGTGTGCCCTTCACCCACGTGCCTCACGAGGGTGTGGAGCGGACCGCCCATGAGGCGGCGCTCGCCGCCGCGATCGACTCCCATGCTCCCGATTACGTGGTTCTGGCCCGCTACATGCGGATCCTCTCGCCGGAGTTCGTGGCCCGGTATCCCGGTCGGATGATCAACATCCACCACTCGTTCCTTCCAGCCTTCGCTGGAGCGAGCCCTTATCGACAGGCCTTTGCCCGAGGCGTGAAGCTGATCGGGGCTACGGCCCACTTCGTCACGGCCGAGCTCGACGACGGGCCGATCATCGCCCAGGACGTGACGCCCGTGGACCACGCCTACACGCCCGAGCGGATGGCCCAGGCCGGCAGCGACGTCGAGAAGCTCGTGCTGGCCCGGGCCGTGCGGCTCGTGCTCGAGGAACGCGTCTTCGTCCACGGCCGCCGCACCGTCGTGATGGAGTGAGGGTCCGGGCTTCCGGAACCGACGACTTGCGGCTGCGTTCTACTCGGCATCGCGGACGTATTTGTGGCACTGCACGCACTTGAGCGTGACGTCCATCCAGGCCACGGTCGCTCCGTCGAGGTTCTTGGCCTGGGCCGCATCGCGGAGGGAATCGCAGGCCCGACGGAATTCGGCGCTCTGCCGCACATAATCTTCCGTCTGAAGCACCTGCCAGTTGGAGTCGAGGCTCGCGAGCGAGAGTTCCTGGGCGCCCCGCTCGATCAGGTCAAAGTCTTCAGTCGCAAGCCCTTCAAGGACGTTCTGCGAGTGGGCGAGTTTCGCCCGCATGAACCCGGCCACTTGATCGGTCGCCAGGTCGGCCGCCGGGAGCCAGGCAGTCGCCAGCAACAGGCTGCCGGCGGCGACCGCCAGGCCGCCGCGGCAGAGGCCGTCAATCCGTGAGCCCGAGGCCCTTGTTGTATCCTTGCTGAACGACCGCATGTTCATTCCTTTCAGGGGCCAGGAGCCGGCCGGCGAACTCCGCGAACGCCTTGCCAGCCTGCCGCCAGGCATCACCGCCAATATCTCGCGCCGTGAACGGTTCGGGCAAGCGGACAGACAGTCGGCCAAATCCGCGGGCGACACTTCCGGCGACCGCGGCTATAAAGCCGGTCGATTCCCGCGGCCCGGATGGTCGCGGTCCTTGTCATGCCGCAGGTGCCCCGTGATCCATTCTCTCGGTCGTTCCTTTCTCGTCGGCAGCCTGCTGGCCATCTTCGCCGCGGCGGGGATTCCGGCTCGGGCCCAGCAGGTAGCCGTCGAGGAGTTCACCCTCCCCAACGGGATGCAGTTTTTGCTCGTGCCCCGCTCCGATCAGCCCGACGTGGTCAGCGCCGGCTGGGTGGCCCGGGTGGGGAGCGTCAACGAACGACCAGGCATCACCGGCATCAGCCACTTCTTCGAACACATGATGTTCAAGGGCACCGGCACGATCGGCACCCGCGACGCCGCCAAGGATGCCCGCTACCGGGCCGAGCAGCAGGCGATCCGCGACGAGATCAACCGGCTGGTCTGGACCCAGCAATACGCCCGGTTCTTCCAGGGCGAGATCGACGACCCCTGGAATCCTGCCAACGACACCCAGCAGCTGCGGGTGCTGCGGGCCCGGCTCGACGAACTGATCAAGGCCCAGCAGGGTCGCGGCGCCGGGGGGCCGGAGGCGGGCACGATCGTGAAGGACGAGTTCGACCAGATCTACACCCGCGCCGGCGGCAGCGGCATGAACGCCTTCACCACCTACGACCTCACCTGCTACTTCATCACGGTGCCCTCCAACAAGCTCGAGCTCTGGGCCTGGATGGAGAGCGACCGGCTCAACGACAGCGTGTTTCGCGAGTTCTACTCCGAGCGGGACGTCGTGCATGAGGAGCGGCGGCTGCGAACCGAGAGCACGCCCACCGGCACCTTCGAGGAGCAGTTCGACGCGATGTTCTGGGCGTCGAGCGGCTACTCCTGGCCTGTGATCGGCTGGCCCAGCGATCTCAACAGCTACACCTTCGACCAGGCCCAGGAATACTGGAACGTCTACTACCGTCCCAAGAACCTCTTCGGCATCCTGGTGGGCGACTTCGACCCCGCCGTCGCCAAGGAGCTGATCACTCGCTACTTCTCGCGGCTCGAGCCGGGAGACCGTGATCCGCCGCCGGTGGTGACGCTCGAGGTGAAGCAGCTGGCCGAACAGCGAATGAACGCCTCGGGAGATGTGCCCCCGTCGATCGAGATCCGCTACCACACCGTGCCGGCCGGCCATGCCGACAGCTACCCGCTCGACATGCTCGCCGAACTGCTCAACGAGCGAACCGGCCGGCTCTACACCGGCCTGGTAGAGGGCCGCGGCGTCGCCGCGATGGTCAATGCCGCCTCCGACACCCGGCACTATGCAGGACTCTTCTCCGTGTCGGCCCAGGCCCGGGGCGAGGCCACGCCCGAAAATCTCGAGGCGGCCTGGTATGAGGAACTCGCCCGGCTCCAGGAGACCGAGGTGCCCGAGCGGGAACTCCGCAAGGTGAAGAACCGCGTCGCGGCCGCCAACTACCGCCGGCTGGAGAGCAACATGTCGCTGTTCATTCAGCTCGCGTTCTCCGAGGCGATTCTCGACTGGCGGGAGATCAACGAGGCGCCTGCCAAGTACGAGGCCGTGACCGCGGCCGACATCCGCCGCGTGGCCCGCACCTACTTCGATCCCACCAACCGCAGCGTGGCGATCTACCGCCGCCAGGCGGACTGACCCGAGGCCCTGCCATGATGCCCGTGTGCCATTTCCGACTCATCACGCTCGTCCGGCTCGCCGGACTCGTCCAGGTGGCCCTGACGGCGGCCCTGGTGGTCGCCCTGCCGCAGCGGCCCGCCGCCGCCGAAGCCGGAACCCTCCCCGCTCGCCCCGAGACGATCGAGTTTCCCCCGCTCTCGTTCGAGCCGCCGGCGGCTGCGGGCTTTCGCCACGTGCTTCCCGACGGCACGGTCGTCTTCCTGGCCCCGTCCCATGAGCTGCCCCTCATCGACCTGACGCTCACATTCAAGGGCGGCAAGTCGCTCAATCCGTCGGACCTTCCCGGCCTGGCCACGATGACGGCCAGGATGGTGCGCGAGGGAGGCTCGGCGTCAAAGGATCCGGCCGCGATCGACGAGGAACTCGACTTTCTCGCGACCGAGGTGTCGGTGCTGGCGACCGACACCTACACCACCGCCTCGATGAACTGCCTGGCCAGCACCTTCGACGAGAGCCTCGGGATCTTCCTCGACATGCTCCGGCGGCCCGCCTTCGACGCCGATCGGCTGGAGACGGCGAAGGCCCGGCAGCTGGCTCAGCTGGCCCAGCGGAACGACGATGCCGCCTCGATCATGGGCCGCGAGTGGAAGCGCCTCGCCTTCGGGCCCGATCACTTCGAGGCCGCCGAGCCGACGGCGTCGAGCCTGGCCGCCCTCACCCGCGAGCGGCTCGCGGAGATGCACCGCCGGGTGTTTCACCCCGGCAACATGATCGTGGCCGTCTCGGGCGACTTCGACGAGGCGACGATGCTCGCCGCCCTGGAGCGGGCCTTCGCCGGCTGGGAGCGGCTGCCGGCCGCCCCCGCGCCTGCCGCCCCCACCGCCGTGCTCGCCCCCGGCATCTACCATGCGGCCAAGGAGATCCCGCAGGGGAAGGTGCTGATCGGCCGCCGCTCGATCATCCGCGACGACCCCGACGCCATCCCCTTCCTCCTGCTCAACGAGATCCTCGGAGCCGGCGGGTTCACCAGCCGGCTGATGCAGAAGATTCGCAGCAACGAGGGACTCGCCTATTCCGCCCGCTCGGTGCTCGCACCGAAGGTCGACTACCCGGGCGTGTTCTACGCCGGCTTCGAGAGCAAGAACGCGACGGTCGCCTTGGCCACGAAGATCGTGCTCGACGAGCTTCGGGCCGTCTGCGACGAACTCGTGACCGAGGATGAGCTGGAGACGGCCAAGCAGGCGGTCATCGAGACCTTCCCTCGGCAGTTCGAGAGCAAGCCGAAGATGCTGGGCGTGTTCGTCAACGACGAGTGGACGAAGCGGCCGGCCGACTTCTGGAAGACCTTCCGCGAGAAAGTGGCAGCCACCACCCGCGAAGACCTCCAACGAGTGGCCCGGAAACACCTCGACCCCGAGCAGATGGCGATCCTCGTGGTGGGTGACTGGGATGCGATTGCCCCCGGCGACCTCGAAAAGCGGGCCAGCATGGCGGAGTTTTTTGGCGGCAAGGTGACCCACCTCCCCGTTCGCGACCCGCTCACCCTCGAGCCGATCGAGTAAACCGGCAGCACCTCGGTGCGATCCGGCTCGGGGGCGGCGAAAGTTGCGTCGCTCGCGCGGGGCCGGGGCTGCCGGCGTCCTCTCGCTAGACGCTCACTTCGGCCCTCCAGGCCTCCGTTCACTGCGTGTCCGCTGCGCTTCGCCATCCATGGCTTCGCTTGCTTCCACAGCTCGCTCGAGGACACCGGCAGCACCTCGGTGCGATCCGGCTCGGGGACGGCGAAAGTTGCGTCGCTCGCCGAGGATCCGCCCCCATGCTCCGCGAGCGTTCGCCGACCCCCGAGCCTCCGGTCCGCGTGAGACCGCTCGGGCGGTGGACGGGTGGTATGCTCTCAGAGCATGCCCGACGTTCCCTCACCGCTTCCCGCCCGGCCCGCCGAGGCCCACGCGCTTGCCGTGGCCGCCACGCTGCCGGGAGAGCGGATCGTCGCCACGAGCATCGGCCGGGGCCAGGCTGCACGGGTCCTGGCGGCTGATCGGCCGGCCGCGACCGTCACGGCCTGGTTTCTTGATTTGCATCATTGCGAGGCGGCCCGAGCGGCCTGGGAACCCGCTCCGGCGAATCTCGCGGCCGAGTGCACGGCTGACATGCCGCCTGGGCCGTATGACCTGGCCGTGGTGCCGCTCGTGAAGGCGGGCGAGGCCGAACTCTCCCGCGACATCCTCCAGCAGGCGTTCCAGCAGCTCGCGATCGGCGGCCGGCTCGTGGCCACCGTCGACAACGCCCGCGACAAGTGGCTCCGGGAGCAATTGGCCGCCACGGGCGAGACGGTGCGGGTGCGGCCCGCGGCCGACGGCGGCGAGGTGATCGGCTACATCGTGGAGAAGACCAAGGAGCCGGCCAGGATCCGCGACTTCACCCATCGATTCATGTTCCGCGATCGCGACCGGCTGCTCACCGCCATCACCCGGCCGGGCGTCTTCGCCCATCGCCGCATCGACCCCGGGGCCCGGCATCTCCTCAACGCGGTCGACGTGGCTCCGGAGACCCGGGTGCTCGACATCGGCTGCGGCTCCGGTTGCGTGGCGCTGGGGATCGCCGCCCGCGACCGGAGCGTGCAGGTGCATGCCTTCGATTCATCCGCCCGGGCGGTGGAGTGCACCCGGCTGGCTGCGGAGCTCAACGAGCTGCCGAACATCACCGTGGCGCTCGAGGCCGAGGGCCGCGTGCCCGACCGGGGCACCTGGGATCTGGCCCTGGCCAATCCCCCCTACTACGCCGACTTTGAGATCGCCGGAAAGTTTGTCGAATCAGCCCGGCTGGCGCTCGCCCCAGGCGGCACGCTCCTGGTCGTCACGAAGCAGCCGGCCTGGTATCTCGACCACCTGCCGCGGATGTGGCAGGACGTGGCCGAGGAACTCGTGAAGGGCTACCACCTGATCGAGGCCGTCCGGCCGTAGCGGCCCGACGGCGGCCCGTGGGCTCAGACCACGCGGGCGATCACGCACTTGAGGTATTCGCCCTCCAGGCAGCTGACGCTCACCGGATGGTCGGCCGCCGCCCCGCGGACATCGAGCAGCTGCAGCGACCGACCCGACCGCTGGGCCACGCCGGCGAGCATCTGGAGGAAGTCTTCCCGGGTGACCGAGCCTGAGCAGGAGCAGGTGACGAGGATCCCGCCCGGCTCGAGCAGGTCGCAGGCCACGCGGTTGATCCGGTGGTAGGCGCGGAGCGCGTCATCCACCGAGCCGCGGCTTCGGGCAAACTTCGGCGGGTCGAGCACGACCATGCCGAAGGTTTCCCCGGCGGCGGCGAGCTGATCGAGCTTCTCAAAGCCGTCGGCGGTCTCCACGCTCACGTTGGCCGCGCCGTTCAAGTCGGCGTTGGCCCGGGCGAGGGCCGTGGCCTTGCCGCTCGTGTCCACCGCCAGCACGCTGCTCGCCCCGCCGCTGACGGCGCAGGCCACCGCGAAGCCGCCGGAGTAACAGAACATGTCGAGCACTCGCCGGCCGCCGGCGAACCGGGCCGCCGCCTGCCGGTTGTCCCGCTGGTCGAGATAAAAGCCGGTCTTCTGTCCTTCGGTGAGGTCCACGCCAAACCGCAGCCCGTGCTCCGTCACGAAAATCGGCCCCTCGGGCTCGGCCCCCCGCAGAAGCCGATCGGGCAGGTGGAGCCCCTCGAGCTTCGCCAGGCCCCGCTCGGCGCCCCGCAGAAGAATGCCCCGGGGGCCGACAAGTTCCTGGAGCGTATCGGCGATCAGGTCGAGCCGGCGTTCGATCGCCAGGGCCGTCACCTGCACGGCGAGGTATTCGCCGTAGCGATCGACGATCAGCCCCGAGAGGTGGTCGCCTTCGCTGTTGACCAGCCGGGCAGCCCCGTCACGGGCATCGAGCCCGAGCGACCGCCGCAGGGCAACAGCCGCCTCGATCCGCCGCCGCCAGAGGCCGTCATCGAGCGGGGTGTCGGCGTCGAAGGCGTAGAGCCGCACCCGCAGCCGGCTCTGGGAGTTCCAGAGGCCGCGGGCCACGAACTTCCCGTCGTGGGTCAGGAGGTCGACGACCCCGCCATCCGCGGGACTGCCATCGACCCGGTCGACGGCCGACTCCAGCACCCAGGGGTGCCGGCCAAAAAAGGGTCGGGCCCGGCGGGGCTTGAGGATCGCCGTGGCGGTCGGCAGGCCGTCAGGCATGCACAACCTGCTTTGTCGGCCCCGGGGGCACATGCGGCGCGGGGAGCGAATCGCTGCCAGGATCGGTGGTCACGCGGCGGCCGCCGTCGCGGCTCTGCTTCCGCTTTTCGTTCCGCAAGACGCTCGCAGCGAACACCCCGCCGAGCGGCCCGGAGAGGATCGCCGGCAGGAAGACGAGATTGCCTACCAGGGCGATCGTGAGCATCGAGAGCATCATGTAGCCGAATCGCTGGGTGGGCCCGAAGGGGGAGAGCGAGAAGACCGAAAGGCCGATCCCGATCACACCCCAGCTCTGATACATCGCCCGGGCGCAACCCTTGTAAGCGAGCATCGTGGCCTGCCGCCGGTCGAGCCCCTCGGAGATGCCGCGGCGGAACCAGAGCATGAAGTGGACGACGTCGTCCACTGTCACGCCAAGCGCCACGCTCGGGGCCATCACGGTGCCGATGTCGATCAGGAGTGTGCCGGCGTCGAGCGACTTCAGCAGCGAGTTGCCCCAGCCCATTCCGCCAAACACCATCACGGCCGGGAAGGCGGCCGGCAGCAGGAGCACGAGCCCCGCGGAGGCGGCCCGGCAGAGCAGGATCATCACGAACACGATGATCGCGAAGTCCCAGATGAAGCCGATCTGGAGGCCGTCGAGCAGGGAATGCTGGGCCTTGTAGACCAGCGGCACGAGGCCGGTGTAGTCGATCGCCACCCCCTCGATACCGTCCGCTTTCAGCTCGGCGAGAATCGGGGCGATCTGTTCCTGAAGGTCGGCCTTGAAGAGGGCGTAGTCGACCTCCTGCACGGCGCTCACCCGCGCGCTGATCCGCCAGAGCTCCTCTTCGTGGGTCTCGGTGGGCACCGGCGGCGGCTCGGGCTTGGCAACGAGGCCGAGCTGCTGGCCGATGCCCGCCAGAAGATCGGGCCGAGGCGGCTCGGGCACGGGGCCCACCGGCCGGGTCACCTCTGCCTCGCGGAGGTAGTCGCCCTTCAGGAACTCGGGCCGGTGGCGGAGCAGGGCCCGGGAAAGGATGTCTTCGTGCCGCTCCCGGTTGAGGCCGAACAGCCGGCCGACGCCGTTACTTTCCGGCACGTCCAGCCCGCGGCTGAAGGTGACCGTTGAGAGCGAACTGCCCACTTCGGGCAGGCCGGCGATCTTCTGCTGGATCTTTTCGACGAGTTCCATTCGTTCGCGGAAATCCAGGTCACAGGCCTCGTCGTCGATCCGCACCAGGATCTCCATCGGCACGAGCGGCCCGAGGTGCTGCTCAAGCCACTGGTAGTCGGTGCGAATCCGGGCCTTCGGCGAAAAGAGCCGCATCAGCTGCACGCTGCTCTCGACCCTGGTCATGCCGTACCCCACCCCGGCCATCAGGAGCAGGCAGCCGGTCGTGGCGAGCGCGTGGTGCTGCGTAATCCACTGGCCCACCTTCCACCACGGGCTTTGCTCGATCGGCCTCCAGGATGACTCCTCGCCCTCCGCCGTCGCCCCGAGCTTCAGCTTGGGGGGAAAGAGTTCGAGCATCGCCGGCATGAACGTGATCAGGATCACGAAGCTCACCACCACGCCTGCCGCGGAGAAGATGCCGAACATCTTGATCGGCACGAGCTCGCTGACCGCGAGCGTGGCCAGGCCGACGGCGGTCGTGCCGGTAGCCAGCGACAGCGGCAGGAGGGCATGGTGCACCGCCTCGCCCGCGGCGCCCTGCTGCACGCCCGTCTCGGCGAGCTGGTCGCGGTAGTAGTTGGCCAGATGGATCGCGCCGGAGGTGGTGGCCACATAGACGAGCGAGGGCATCGTCAGCAGGATCGCGTCGACGGGGTAGCCCGAATACCAGACGATCGCGAGGCTCGCGAACATGCTGTAGACGCCCGAGGCGAGCACAAGGCCGACGAGCGCCTTGCTCTTGAGGCTCCACCAGCTGACGAAGAAGCCCACCACCAGCGACAGGCCGAACAGGATCGTGACGCTCGTCTGGCCGGCCTTGTCGATCGAGACGTTGTCGACGGGCGGACCGCCCATGTGGAGGTCAGCCTCGGGAATGCCGCATTCCTTGGTCGCCACCGCCCTGATCTCGTCGATCGCCCCGTGGAGGTTGGCCCGGGCGGTGTCGGCGAGGGTCAGCACCAGGCAGGTCTGCCGGGCATCGACGTCGTCTTCGACGGACCCGGCCTCCACGCCCTTCGGCGGGGGGCCGACCAGGGCGCCGGTAAGCCGGCGAATCGCCTCGTCCTCGTCGAGTTTCAGCGGTTCACCCGTCATCTGGGTGATCGCCCGCGGGCCGGTCTGGGCGGTTTTGAAGTAGATCGGCCGGTCGATCCGGGCCGCCTCCTCGGGGGGCGGCAGGAGCTTGTTGGCCAGGAGTTCGAGCCGGGGGTCGGCCATCGTGCAGCCGTCCCAGGAGATCAGGATGAACTCCTCGCCCTGGAAATTCTGGCGGAAAAACCGGTAGGTCTGGGTCTCGGGGTATTCGAGCGGCAGCCAGCCCTTCACGTCATTGCGGTTGTTGCCCTTCGCCTTGATCGCCCCGACCACCACCAGCGGCAGAAGAAACGCCAGCACCGCCAGGATTGCGACGCTGTTCCGCTGGTAGAAGTTCGAGTGCTGCTGCGACATCGGGAGGGGTGTCCGCGGGTGCGGGGCCGCCGGATTCCGGCGGGGAGACGTAGAACCCTACAGGTACTTTCCGGGCCAGTCCATATCGTTCCGGCCCCCGCCGCGAGGTTTTCAGGACCGCGGCCATGCCCTAAGTCTTTTTCAGAGAAGACTTTACGTCGGCCTCACACCCCCTTTATCCGGAAGGACCGGCCCGCTCCTCACCCCGGAGTGGGTCCGCTCGTTCCGCAGCGGAAAAACCCGCTTCCTTGTGGCTCCCGTCGCAGAAGGGCCGGCTCGCCGACCGTCCGCACCGGCAGAGGGCGACGGCCCGCTTGCCGGTCGGCAGCGGAAACTCCGCCCCCTCGTGGTCGATCACCCTGATGCCGGGGGAGGCGGTGGCCCCGGCCGCGGCAGGCTCTTCCGGCAGCTCGATCACATAGGGCCCGTTCTCCCGGCAGCGGATCGTGACGAGCCCGGGCCTGGCCCAACGGCCCGGGCTCGAGGCTGAGCGATCCCCCGCAGGCGGCAGCGGCTCCTCGCCGGCGGCCTCGGCCGATGGCTCTCTCATGCCGCCTCCGCCGTTCCGGCGGCCGTGGCCGGCGGCTGCTGTTCCGTCCACCACCAGAGCGCCCCGGCCAACGCGAGCATCACGATCGAGATCAGCTGCGAGATCGAAAACGGCGTGCCGAGCGCCGGCGGCTCATCGACTCGGATCGCCTCCAGGAGCATACGGGAGACGGGATGGAGCGTGAGCACCAGCGCGAAGACCTGCCCCGACCGCCGGGCAAATGGCGTCCAGGCCACCGCCAGAGCCGCGAGGATCGCCGCATCGATCGCCGAATAGAGCTGTGCCGGGTGAACCGGCAGGCTCACCGCCCCGGGGGCCGAGGGATACCGGGCCGCCACCTCCGTGCCGGCCGGGAAGGTCACGGCCCAGGGCAGATCGCACGGACCGCCGTAGCAGCAGCCGTTGAGGAAACAGCCCACCCGGCCGATCGCCAGCCCCACGAGCATCCCAGGCGCTGCCGCATCGGCCAGGTCGAGCAGCGACAGCTTTCGCCGGGCGGCGAACTGCCAGGCGGCGAGCGCGGCGGTGGGCAGCGAGCCAAACACCACGAGTCCGCCATTGGCGATGTTGACGATGTCGATCAGCGTCTGCCCGAGGGGCTTGCCCGCCGCAAAGAATTGCTGGTGGTATTCGATCACGTAGAAGAGCCGCGCGCCGATCAGGCCGGCGATGAAGACCCTCGTCGCCAACTCCAGCATCGTATCCGCATCGATCCCCACCCGACGGCCGCGACGGATCGAAAGCCCGGTGCCGGCCGCCGCCGCCACGAGCAGCATCACGCCGTAGCCCCGGATCGGCACGCCCATACCATCGTCGAGCCGCGGCAGCACGACCGCGAGCATGCCGCCCACGACCATGATTGGCAGCCAGAGCTGGCCCAGCGCCGTCGACAGCCCCTGCTTCCGCGCGGCCAGGGCGATCCAGACGATCGCCGCGACCACCCAGAGCATCGTCAGCAGGCCGGCACCGAACAGCGGCAGGCTGCCTTCGCCCCAGGGCACCGAGGTCGGCACATGAAACAGCGTGGACCTCATCGGCCGTTCGCCCTCCGGGCCGGCAGCAGCCGGTTGTCGAGCAGTCGCGTGGTGCCGAGCCTTCCGGCCACGAGCGCCACCACCGGGCCAGCGGCGATCGGCCCGAGCGAGTCGGCGTCGACCACCGCGGCGTAGTCCACGTCGACGCCGTGGGCCTCCAGGCAGGCTCGCATCGCCGATTCGATGGCGATCGGTTCGGCCGCCGCCTCCCAGAGGTTCGCGGCCTCGGCCAAGGCTCGGGAGAGCCCCACGGCCCGCTGGCGATCAGACGGCGAGAGGTAGGCATTGCGGGAACTGAGCGCGAGTCCGTCGGGCTCACGTTCGGTCGGGCAGACGATGAGTTCCACGGGCAGCCCCAGATCTTCGATCATCCGCGCGACAACCCTGGTCTGCTGCCAGTCCTTGGCCCCGAAATAGGCCGCGTCGGCCGGCACGCCCTGGAAGAGCCGGCAGACGACGGTCGCCACGCCCGAAAAATGGCCCGGGCGAATCGTTCCCTCGAAGCCCAGCGCGGGGCCGGCGACTTCGATCCGAGTGGCGTGGCCGACCGGATAGATCGACTCCACGGCGGGTGCGAAGACCCACGTCACACCCCGGCCCGCCAGGGCTGCGAGATCATCGGCGAGCCTCCGGGGATAGCGGGCAAAATCCTCCTGCGGTCCGAACTGCGTGGGATTGACGAAGATCGACACCGCCACGTCGTCGCATTCGGCTGCCGCCCGGCCGACGAGCGCCAGATGGCCGGCATGGAGCGCCCCCATCGTCGGCACGAATCCCACCCGGCGGCCGCGCGATCGGGCGGCCACCACGGCGGCTCGCATCGCGTCAGGGCGGCTGACCAGCTGCACGCCGGTGGCAGCCGTGTCGGCGGCGGCTTTCATCAGAGCATCGCCTCGACGGCCGCCGTGGCATCGGCGGCAGCCTGGCTCAGGTCGTCAGCGGCGATCGTGATGACAGCCTTGGGAGCCTGCGGACACCGCTCGGCCGGGCAGCGAAGCCGCCGCTCGAGCCGTTGCTGGATCGCCACCAGCCGACTCACCACCCGCTCCTCGGGCCAATCGTCGAGCCCGCCGCCGGCATCGAGATCGGCGAAGACATCGCTATGGCAGCCCGCCCTCCGCCGAAAGCCGATTCGCTCACGGAGTTCAGCGGCGCTCACCACGAGAAAGATCGCCACATGTGGCGGCACGGCCTCGGCGGCCAGCCGCCCGCAGACGGCCGCAAAACCGTTTCGCGCCGTCGGGGAGAGTGCCTCACCGGCCGCTGCCCAGGCGGCGTCGAGCCAATAATCGCAGATGGTTCCAGTCGGGTCCTCCTGCCAGCCATCCGGTGAGAGCGGCTGCTGCCAAGCAGAGACCACATCGACCCAGCGGCCGAGTTCATCATCGACCCCCAAGCCGGGATCCTCGCCGCTCCCGGAGTTCCCGGCGGACGGCGGGTGGCTGAAGAGCGGCAGCGGCGCGGCCGCCCGAATCAGCCGGGTGAGCGTCGCATCGGCGATCGCGGTGGCCACCTCCGCCGCGCCGCTCCCTGGAATGCCTACCACGGCCACGAGCGGGTGCGGCACGGAAATGTTGTCGAGCAGCTCCCGCACGGTGCAACCGGCGAGCGGAACGGGAAGCTCGCCGGCGATTTCCGCACAAGGCTCGAGCACGAACCGTCGGGTGGCCATCCGGGGATGCGGCAGGGTCAGCTCCGGCGACTCCACGACCAGCTGGTCGTAGAGCAGCAGGTCGAGATCGATCGTGCGGGGGCCCCAGCGTTCCTCCCGCCGCCGCGCGAGCGTGTTCTCCACCGCAAAGAGGGCGCCGAGAAGGTCGGCGGGGGGCAGGTCGGTCTCGATCAGACAGGCTCCGTTGAGAAACGCCCCCTGTTCCGCCGGCCCGCCGATCGGCCGGGTCTCACGGAAGCGGCTCACCGCCACCAGCTCGACGCCGGGCATGAACCGCAACAACTCAACGGCCCGATCCAGCTGCTGCCGGCGGCTGCCGAGATTCGAACCACATCCAATCAGGCATCGTGCCATGGCCACCTTGCCCGAAACGAAGATGCCAAATTCTACCGCAGGCCGCGGCAGGAGGTGCAATCTCGGCGGCTCAGCCCGGAAAACCCGGGGCCGCCACCCGCTGCGGCTCGGCCGGCGCGGGCCGAGGCCCCGGCAGCAACCGGCCGCAGGATGTGAAAGCGGGGGGGACATCCAGGCCACGACCAGTGGTCGTCGACTGTCGATCCCTCAAGTCATCGCCCCCCTCTTCACGCGTCTTGTGGTGCCCACTCCTTCGTGCCGTCTTCGAACTTCCTCGAAGCCGCATCCGTGCGTCGCATATCCGTCGCAGCCGGCCTGCCGCAGTTCGTCCGATCGAACCTTCCCATACTCGAAGAATTCGCCGGACATCCGGCGGCAACCGACATGGCCCATCACTGAGCCGCATTCTGTGGGGTGGCCTCATCTTGTCAAGAAGTGAACATCGCATCGCTGCGTGTGAACGGAAAAACAGCCGGAAACACAGCCTCTCTTCGCGGGAAAAAAACTGCTAGCAGTGCAAGCATTGTCGAAACCGCGGCCGATATGGTGTGCTGCTCGCGAACGCCGACTCCGCAACCATGCAAACCAGGCCCAAGCCGCCACATCATCAGGCATCATGCATCGGCAAAGCGACACGTTTCCGAGTCGATCCGCTGGCGATGACGATGGCCTGCTGCGCATGCATTCCGGGCCGGACGCATCCATTGGAGGCTCGGAGTTGGATGACTTCACCGGCAGTGTCCCCGCGCCGGGTGACCCTCAGCCCCGCGACGAAACCTACTGGAGCATTTCCCGCACGCCGCTCACGAGCCTCGTCTTCACGCTGCCGCTCGTGGCGGCGTACGAGGGGGGCGTCTTGCTGCTGGGCCGGGGCACCGCCCGCAATGGTGCCGATGTCTGGCTCCGTACCCTGCTCGATCAGGCCGGATTCGGCGAGTATTTCCTGCTGCCAGTGCTCACGATCGTGGGGCTCCTGGCCTGGCACCATGTGGAGCACGACCGCTGGAATTGGAGCGGCGGCGTCTTGGCCGGCATGGCGGTGGAGTGCTGCTTCTGGGCCGTGATGCTTCAGGGAATCGCCCGGCTCCAGGATCGCTTCTGGCCATTGGCGGCGGGCGTGGGCGAGGGTCTGCTTAGCCGGTTTGTAGCCTTTTGCGGAGCCGGGCTCTACGAGGAGGTGTTGTTTCGGCTGCTCCTGATGCCGGCCCTCTCCTGGGTCTTCGCCCGGCTCGGCGCGGGCCCCGCCGCCGCAGCCATCCAGGCTGTGATCGGCTCGAGCCTGCTCTTCAGCGCGGCCCACTACGTCGGTCCGCTCGGCGACACCTTCGATCCCTACAGCTTCACCTTCCGGTTTCTCGCCGGTGGCTTCTTCGCGGTGCTGTTTTCCTTCCGCGGCTTCGGGATCGCAGCCGGCTCGCACGCCGCCTACGACATGCTCGTGGGAATGCTCTGAAAGCTCGGCAATCAACCGCTTTGTTGTCACCGGCGGCCGATCCGTATACTGAGATTCGTCGGAGCCGTTGGGCTCTGGCGGGCCTCGGCTGGCCTCGCTGGCTGCGGCTCGAATCCTCGGAGAGATTGCCTGTGCTCTCGCTGCGACCCAAGGCGGCCGAACTCGTCTTTCAAGTGTTCGGCCGTCCGCTGCATCCGGAACTCTTCGATCTCTGCGCCACCCGCACGATCGACCGCGGCAACTACGAGGCGCGGATCGCGATCACCGGCTCAGGCCATGTGATCAGTTGGCGGCATGGCGGCACCACGCTCACCGAGGTGGCCACGGCAGCATCCCAGCCCTTGCCGCAGAAGCGGCGGCTGCTCGCCCATCGCATCGCCGGCGAGCGGAGCGACCGCGTCCAATGCCGCGGCGGGGTGACCTACGAAACCTGCTTCCAGCTCGAGACGGTGCCCGCCGAACTCTTCTGGTCGTTCCAGCAGGAGATTCTGCTCGCGGGCAGGCGGCGAGGTCTGCTGCACAGCTTCGAAGCGGCCGGCCGGCTCTCGACCGGGGCCGTCAGTTGGATCGACCTCGAAACCCGGCCGCGGGGCCTGTTGCTTCAGGCCTATCACACCTTCCCCGACGATCTGGCGATCGTGAAGAGCCAGTCGCTCTTCGAGGCCGTGTAGGCCCGCAACCGCCGTCCAGGATTCAATCCACCGATGCCCCAAGCCTCCTCCGCCGATGGCCGCCGCCCGCGGGTCTTGATCGCCGACGATAACGAGCCGAATCGCGAACTGCTCGAAGCCTACCTCGACGATCTCGACTGCGAGATCGCCACGGCGGTCGATGGCGCCGACACGCTTGCCCAGGTGGCCGCCTTCACGCCTGACGTGATTCTGCTCGATGTGATGATGCCGAAGCTCTCGGGCTTCGAGGTCTGTCAGCGACTGAAGGGCGACCCGGCGACCAGTCCGATCATGATCCTGATGGTCACCGCTCTGGGCGAGCTTGGCGACATCGAACGGGCCGTGGAAGCGGGCACCGACGACTTCCTCTCCAAGCCCGTCAACCGAGTCGAGCTTGTGAAGCGGGTGGAGAACATGCTCAAGCTCCGGCATGTCAGCGACGAGCTTCAGCGGCTCCGCAGCTACATCAGCACGATGGACGACGACCAGCCGCCTCGGTGAGGCCGAGCGAACCGAGCCCGAACAGACCGAGGGGCTGCCGGCGTCCTCGAGCGAACTGTGGGAGCAAGTGAAGCCAGGATGGCGAAGCGCAGCGGACGCGCAGTGAACGAAGGCCTGGAGGGCCGACGTGAACGTCCAGCGAGAGGATGCCGTCAGCCCAGCGACGCGACGCGTTTTTTTGTCGGCCCCGAGCAGTGAACCACGAGCCTGAGACGCAGACACTCAGGCAGGCCGGAGGCCGACATGCTCGAGCACCCGCGTGGTGGCGGGCGAC
>JBJOHE010000207.1:0-2926 GCA_046047895.1 Planctomycetota bacterium
CGACCGGCTTGGAGATCCGGACGCGGTAGAGTCCGAAGTGGACGCCGCCCGGAAGCGACGGGTCGGGCAGGTCTTCGGGGGCCACCGTCGGCGCGACGTCACCGAAGGGATTGGTCTCTCCGGCTGCGGCTTTGATGTGGTCGCCGAGGAAAGGCTCGGGTTCGAGCACGAGCTGAGCGCCGGCCAACGGCCGTCCGTCGAGGGTCACGTGACAGCGGACGGAAGCGAGGCCGGTCCGCATCGCCTTCCAGGCCTTCACTCGCTCGGCGATCTCGGCCGCGGAGATTCCGCCGTCGCCATCGGTGTCGAGCCGGGCCAGGGCGGCCTGGAGCGGGGGCGAGGCATCGAGTTCGGGCCCGGCGATCCGGCCGTTGCCGTCGCTGTCATAGAGGGCGATCGCTTCCCGGCCGGCTGCGGCCGGATCGATCGACGGCTGGCGAACCGGAGCCGGCCCTCGGCTGCAGCCACTGGCAGCTCCGCCGACGGCGCACGCCAGCAGCACGCTGCTCATCGTCTTGGATGGTCTTGTCTTCTGCATCGTTTCGTTCCTTCATCGAGGTGTGTCATGTCATCATCGCGTCACGTGATCGGTCGTTGTGCGGTCCTGCTCGCCCTCTTGCCGACGGCCGTCTCGGCCCAGGTGTTCTACAGCGAGGATTTCGAGGACGGAAACGCCGCCAGTCGGTGGACCACCTCGCAGGCCGGGGGTGTCAGCGCCTCCGACTTTGCCTTCGACTACGGGCTGTATGGCATTCCCGTCGCGCCCAACGGCACCGGCACGATCGGGCTCAAGCTCGAGGCGAATCTCGGACCAACCGGCGCCGCCAGCGGGATCATGGCCTTTCCCACGGGCCAGTCGTTCAGCGCGACCACCGGCTCCTACACGCTGCTGTTCGACATCTGGATGAACGTGCAGAGCACGACCGGGTCGACCGAATTCGGCATCTTTGGCGTGGGCCACACGTCGACCGACGCCCAGACGCCGACGAGCTCGCCGACGCCGAATCTCGGGCCGAGCAACAACGGCCTCGATTTCGCGTTCACTGGTGAGAACGGGGCGGCCCGCGACATTCGCGTCTACGAGGCGGGCGTGGAACTGACCGGCGCAGACAACACGGCCGGCTACGCTCGCCGGGAGATTCTCTTCCAGCAGGACGGGCGGCAGCCCCCCTATTACTTCGCCTACACAGGCGCCGATCCCTCAAATCAGTGGTTCGAGGTCGCGGTTCGCGTGGACGGCGACCAGGCCCAGTGGAGCATGAACGGCCAGGCCTGGGCCACGACGCCTGTCGCGGTGACCGACGGCAACATCATGCTGGGCTACATGGATATCTTCACGTCGGTCGCCGGGCCCGACCTGTTCGGCGTCTACGACAACGTCCGGGTGATCGCCAGCCCGGCAGCGACGACGGAACTCACATGGGCGGGTGACGGCGTCACCGCCGGTGGCTCGGGCGTGTGGGGCAACCTCCAGAAGACCTGGCTCGGCGCCGTGGCCCCCTCGGTGTGGCAGTGGAACCAGCCGGCGATCTTCGAAGGGCCCAGCGGGTTCGTGACGATCGTCGACGGTGGCGTGACCGCCGGTGGCGGGATCGACTTCCGGACCGACGGGTATGACATCTCTGGCGAGGTTCTCTATCTCGGAGGTCTCGCCAGCCTCGACAACGTGATCTTCGACTCTCAGGCCTCCACGCAGATCAATGTCGCCTCGGGGGCCACCGCCACGATCAATTCAGACATCAAGAGCCGACAGGGCCTGCGGAAGACCGGGCCCGGCACGCTCGTCTTTAACGGGATCGGCCTGATCGATGGCTCGACCCGCGTGCAGGAAGGCACGCTGAAGCTGGGAGATCTGGCCCTCGTGCTCCCGGTGATCGGCAGCACCACGCTCCGGGTCGATGCGGGCGCCACCCTCGACGTGTCGGCCTTCACGGCGGGCTTTGTCGTCGAGCCGCTTCAGACGCTTTCTGGCGACGGCTTGGTGGAGGGAAGTGTGGTGATTCGCGACACCGCCCGGCTCCAGCCCGGCTATGCGACCGGAACCCTGACGATGTCGGGGGACGTGTTCTTCGGCCCGTCGGGCAATCTCAACTGGCAGATTCACGACGCCGCCGGCACGGCGGGCAGTGAAACCGGCTGGGGGCTGGCCGACATCGGCGGGATGCTCGACATCTCGGCGACCGACTTCGAGCCTTTCCAGGTCAATCTCTGGAGCCTCTCTGAGGTCGATCCGCTGACCAGCGGCGAGGCGGTGAACTTCAGCACCGGCTCGAACTACACCTGGACGATCGCGACGGCGGCCGGCGGCATCACCGGCTTCGCCCCTGAGAAGTTCGTGATCAATGTGGCTGCCACCAACGGCGCGCAGGGCTTTGCCAACGATCTGGCCGGCGGCACCTTCAGCCTGGTGCAGAGCGGCAACAATTTGAACCTCGTCTACACGTCGGCGAATCCCTCGACCGACATCCTGATCAACGTCGCCTCGGGCACGCAGACCCAGTCAGAGGCGGGCTATCCCTCGATCTCGGCGGCTGACTCGGTGACCAAGACCGGCGCCGGCACGCTCGTGTTCGATGCGGCGAATGCCTACACCGGGCCGACGACCGTCTCGGCAGGCACGCTCGAGGTGGCGAATGCTGGTGCTCTCGCGGCGACGAACGTGACGGTCGACACGGGGGCGACGCTCGCGATCGCCTCCGGCATCACGATGCAGTCTCCCTCGGTGATCGTCGACGGTGGCACGCTCTCAGCCGGGGCTGTGGCGGTGAATTCCGCGACTGGCATCACCTCGCTGGCGATCAATGCCGGCACGATCGCCGGCTCTCCGAGCGTGACGGTCGGCTCGGGCGGTGAGATGGCGCTGGTGCAGGACGCCCGCGTGACCGTGGCCGTGGGAGCGCTCTCCGTGGCCGAGGCAGGGGGCGGC
>JBJOHE010000208.1:0-3711 GCA_046047895.1 Planctomycetota bacterium
TCCTGCCCGCCTGCGGCCGAGGGGAACTGCTCCGGCCCCGAGCTTTCCTCGACGAAGTCGAGCTGCTTGGTGAGGATTTTGGGAATCCGCTCCATCGCGTAGGCTTCGAGGCCGTAGCCGACTGTTTGGGCGAGCCCGCCCATTTGCTTGCGGGCGTCTTTCATCGCCCAGGTCAATTCTTTTTGCGCGTCCGCGAGTTCTTTCTGCGATTGTGCGAACTCGTTCTGCGTGTTCGCGAGCTCTTTCTGCGCCTCGGCGAGCTCCTTTTGGGCCCCCGCGAGCTCTTCGACTCGTATCTCTGTTCGCTTCTGGGCTTCGGCGAGTTCCTCCATCCGAACCTCAGTCCGCTTCTGTGCCACGGCGAGTTCCTTCTGCGACTCGGCGAGTTCCTCCATCCGAACCCCAGTCCGCTTCTGTGCTTCGGCAAGTTCCTCCACGTGAACTTCCGTGCGCTTCTGGGCCTCCGCCAGGTCCTTCACGATCACAGTGAGGTCGTGTAAGTCAGCCCTGGTGACGAGGTCGTCACGTGTCTCGGCTACGACATGGGCCAGCATGTCTGCCTGCGGCTCGGAAAAAACCTCCTTCAGCTTCTCGCGAATCTCGGAAACCGATGCCATTGCATGCCCTCCGCGGAGATAGATCGACTCGATATCCAAAGTATGTACATGCGAACACGTGCTGTCAACCGGAGCCATGCTGCAGCCGCTGGCGGGCGAGCAGGGCCTGGCCGAGGGCGAGGCCGCCGTCGTTGGGGGGCGCCGCGTGATGGAGGAGAAGGCTACAGCCGGTTGACTGAAGCCCAGCGGTCGCCTGCTCCACCAGCGTGGCGTTTTGAAACACGCCGCCCGTGAGGCCGACGGTGGTGGGCGGTTCCGGGCCGAGCGTGTAGCGGACTGTTTCGATCATCTGGACGACGGCGCGATGAAAGCCCGCGGCGATTCCTGCGGCGGGTTCGCCGGCGATGACGTTCGCGACGATCGCAGCCACGAGCGGTCGCCAGTCGATCACGAGCGAGGGAGAGGTCGAGGCGGGGCCGATCGTGAAGTTGAAGCGAGTCTCATCGGGCTCTGCCCGGCGGGCGGCTTGGGATTCCAGCGTGAGCGCCGCCTCAGCCTCGAAGGTGACCGTCGGCGGCCCGCCCACGAGCGCCGCCACGCCGTCGAACAGCCG
Source organism: Planctomycetota bacterium (assembly GCA_046047895.1). Taxonomy (GTDB): domain Bacteria; phylum Planctomycetota; class Planctomycetia; order Pirellulales; family UBA1268; genus QWPN01. Next base: position 1,171 of record JBJOHE010000208.1, read on the forward strand.
GCCCATACTCGTGGTGGGCACGCAGGCGAGGCCACGGTCGAGCTGCTGCCGGAGGAGCCGTCGCTCGGCAGCGGTCGCCACTGCAACAGCCGGCAGGCGGTCGTCCCAGGCGATGCCCGCCGCATGGAGCAGCGCCAGGGCGGTCCGCCAGGGGTGGCGGATCGCCGCATCGCCGCCGGGGAGCGGAAAGGGGGCAAGGCTGGCCAGGTGCCGCAGCCCGACATCGTTTGCCAGGAAGAACTCACCGCCGCGGATGATGCCCGGCGCGCCCACGGCGACGGGCGGCCCGTAGCCCGTGCCGTCGAAGCAGGCGATCAGGCAGGGGCTTGCCGCCGAAGCGGGGAGGGGCGATCCGAAGTGTTCGGTGAGCAGAGCCGCCGCATGGGCCTTGTGGTGTTGGATGCGAATCAGCGGCAGGCCGCGGGCCCGGGCAAACCGTGAGGCCCAATCGGCCGACAGGTAGCCGGGATGCAGGTCGGCCGCGATCGCCACCGGTGTGGCGGCGAACAGCCTGAGCAAGTGCTCGGCCGCTTGTTCGACTGCTGCGAGGGTTTCGAGATTGCCCACGTCGCCCACATGCTGGCTCATGATCGCCCGATCGCCGATCGCGAGGCAGAGTGCCGCCTTCAGTTCACCGCCCACCGCCAAGACACACGGTCCGTCAGCCGCCAGTCGCACGGGCAGCGGCACATGGCCGCGGGAGCGGCGGATCGGCAGCGGCGCTCCCTTCACGCACCGCACCACGGAATCGTCGCAGGGTACATGGATCGGCCGATCATGGAGGAGGAAGCCGTCGGCGATTCCGGCCAGCCGTTGCACTGCCTCGGCGTTGCCGCTGGCGATCGGCTCCTCGGCGAGATTGCCCGAGGTCATCACGAGCGGGGGCATGCCGCCGGCGAGGAGATGCTGGAGCGGCGCCGCGGGCAGCATGACCCCGAGGAAGTCGTTGCCCGGAGCGATTGCTGCTGCGAGCGGACTGTCGCTCCGCTTGGGAAGAAGCAGAATCGGCCGCTCAGGCCCGATGAGCAGCCGCGCTGCCTGTTCATCGACCGTGGCAAGCCGGCGGGCGGCCGCGAGATCGGCCACCATCACGGCCAGCGGCTTGCTGGGGCGATGCTTCCGCTTGCGGAGCAGGGCCACGGCCATCGGATTCGTGGCATCGCAGGCGAGGTGGAAGCCGCCGAGATTCTTGACCGCCAGGATTCCGCCGCCGGCCAGTAGCTCGCGGCCGGCAGCGACCGCTGCCGCCGCGGAGCCCGGCTCGGGCGGCCTGTCGACAGGCACGCCGTCTGCCGTGCGTGCGAACCAAATCGCCGGGCCGCATTCCGGGCAACAGATCGGCTGAGCATGGAACCGGCGGTCGGCGGGGTCGGCGTACTCGGCGGCGCACCGCGGGCAGAGTGGGAAGCCGGCCATCGTGGAGGCCGGGCGGTCGTAGGGCAGTCGCTCGATGATCGTGAACCGCGGCCCGCAGTCGGTGCAGCTGATGAATGGATGCCCATGCCGGCGGTCGGTCGGGTCGTTGAGTTCGGCCAGGCACGCGCCACAGGTGGCCACGTCGGGAGGCACGTCGGTGCGTGGCCCGTCGCCTCCCGCTGTTTCCAGAATCAGGAAGGGCGCCGGCGGTTCGGCAGGCCGAGGCTCGCATGGCTCGGCGACCACCTGGTCGATCCGCGCCAGCGGCGGCGGGTGGGCGGTGAGGTCCCGCTCAAACTCGGCCACTGCCTCGGCCGGGCCCTGGATCTCAACGACCACGCCGGCGGGCGTGTTTTCCACAGAGCCCGATAGCCCCGATCGCGTGGCAAGCCGCCAGACGAACGGCCGAAAGCCCACGCCTTGCACGACGCCGGTGATCACGAGCCGTCGACGCATCAGGCAGCGATTCATGGCCGTTGGATCCGAGGCTATGGCGTGGTCGACTCTCCGGGTGACAGCCCGCAGGACGAGTCGGGGGCCGGGCTTACGGCCTCGCCACAGTTTGTTTCAATCACATGAGGAAGACTCAAGGTGAAGGAGAAACAAAAGGATATACTTCGGACCTTAACGGAGGCCCGATCCTGCCAGGAGTGGGAAGCAATGGCGGACGATCAGAACTCGGTGGTTCGTGAAATGCTGGCGGGGTTTTTCGGCACCTTCGTGCTGATCATGTTCGGAGTGGGGGTGGTGGCCCAGATGATTCTGGGCGGCGAGACCAATGGCTCCTACCTGTCGATCAGCCTCTGCTGGGGCCTGGCGGTCGTCATGGGTGTCTATGTGGCCGCCGGCGTGTCGGGCGCCCACATCAATAATCCGGCGGTGACCGTATCGCTTCTCGTAGGCAAGCGGTTTCCACCCACGGCTGCGGTGCTCCTCGCCCTTGCCGCCGCGGGCTGTAGCGTGCCGGTGGAGATTCCGCCGGTGCCGCCGGTGATCGGGCAGACAGAGCATTCCCACGAGCATGTGCATGGTCCTGATATCCAGCACGACCACGACCATGCCGACTTTTCCACCGGCCGCCACGACCATGACCACGAACATCCGCCGATCACGCCCGATTCCCCT
>JBJOHE010000209.1:0-2615 GCA_046047895.1 Planctomycetota bacterium
CGCGAGGCTGGCGGCGGCCGCCGCCGAGCGCGTAGCCGAGATCCTCGCCGAGGAGCGGGCAGCCGAGCCCGGGCGGGCCTTCGATCCCGCGGCTTCAGCCGCGGCCTTCCGCGAACTCGCCGCCGGCTACCGGCTCGACGGGATGCGTCTCGGCCTGTGATCGGGCATACTCTCGCACAGTCGCCGGCAGGGTCTGGCCGCGGCATTCCTTCCAGGGAGAATCTCGATGTTGTTTGCTCAAACCCGTTCCTTGGTTGCTTGTGCCCTCGCCGTGGCCGCATCCCTCCCCGCCTCGTTTGGGCGGGGCGATGAGCCTGGCTTCACCTCGCTTTTCGACGGTACAAGCCTCGCCGGCTGGAAGGCCAACGAGCGTCCCGAGAGCTGGAAGGTGGAAGACGGCGCAATCGTCTGCCACGGCGACCGCAGCCACCTCTTTTACGTGGGCGACGACCCGGCCCATCCGGCCGACTTCAAGGATTTCCACTTCAAGACCGAGGTGATGACCCGGCCCGGTGCGAACTCCGGCATCTTCTTCCACACCGCCTGGCAGAACGACGGCTGGCCGGCGCAGGGCTACGAGATGCAGGTGAACAATTCACAGGGTGATCCCGTCCGCACCGGCAGCATCTACCACTTCGTGAAGAACTTCGAGCCGCCGGCCAAAGATGACACCTGGTTCACTCAGGAACTGATCGTGAAGGGCAAGACGATCCGGGTGATCGTCGACGGGAAGACGCTGTTTGAATACGTCGAGCCGGAAGGCGTGACCGGCGCGGCCCCGGGCGGCGGCGGCAGCCACAAGCTCTCCCACGGCACGTTCGCCCTCCAGGCCCACGACCCGGGCAGCGAGGTGCATTACCGCAACATCCGCGTCAAGCGGCTGCCGTAACTGGGATGCGGCTCAGCGAAGGCCGTAGAACCACACGGTCAGCGCGACCAGCGTGAAGTAGACAAGCGGGAATGCCCAGCGGCTGGTCCGGTCAATCCGCCGGGCCAGCCCCTGCTTCCCGTTTCGCACGAGCGTGTGGATTGCCAGGCTCTGGGGAATTGTGGCCGCCATCGTGACGAACGAGATCAAGAGCAGCGTGTCGGTGAACGTGAGATACGACATCCGCGGCATGTTCTCGATCACCACGAACTGATAGGCCACGATCGTCAGCACGCCGATGAAGGAGACGTTGAGCCGGTCAGCCAGCGAGTCGATGTCGATCCAGAAGATCGACCAGATCACCGAGACGAGCACGAGCAGCGGAAACAGCATCTCCCAGACGAGCTGCCAGCTGCGGCGTTTCAGCTGAACGGTCGTGATCAGCCGCGAGTGGAAGGTTTTATCGTCACCGGCTGCGATGTATTGCTCGTCGATATGCATCTCGAGGTGTTCGAGATCCCAGCCGGCGACGTTCACGTTCTGTTCACGGCGGACGAGTTCGTCGGTCGAGCCGGCATATCGCTCGTCGACCTCGAGGAGGACCTCGTCGGTGAGGTTGCCGAGCGAGATCATCGCCACCCGGAGCCGCTGGGTGTCGAAGGGGTAGTCGTGGAGATCCATCGGGGTCTCGAATTGCGCGCTCCGAAGTTCGAGATACCTGACGAGGCCGTCGGGATAGACCTGGATGTTGATCCCCTTCGTGTCGCCGCGACCCACCTGGTTCACGAACACGAACTGCGGCCACCAGCCGGAAAACACCTCGGCAAATTGGAAGTCGCCCTGGTAGAGCTTTTTGGGCGTGCCCTCGGCTTCGGCGTCAAAGGCCAGCCGGGGATCGTTCCAGGTGGCCATGATCACCACCTCCGCCGCGAAGGCTTCGTCGACGTCGTCGATTGAGGTGACGTCGGCGATCATGATGCCGCACTTCACCCGCGTGGGGCTCGCGGGCGGATTCGGCATCCCGGCGTCGTAGGCATGGGCTGCAAGACTTCCGCAGCAGCCGATGGCGACACCGAGGATCAGCCGCAGGAAGAGGCGGGAGAAGGGCATGCGAGAGCCGCACCAAGGGGGTGATTCGAGATCAATGAGATAGTTGGTCGGTCCCGAATCTGTCAATCTGGCGGCCGACGCACCGCCGCGGCGTGGCCACCGGATTCGGCCCGCACAAAGCCGGCCGCAGCGTCTGCTAGGATCCGCGGCATCACGTTCGCAGCATCTCCCCGGAGCCCCGCCCGCCCATGGACACAGCCGCCCGCGAGTTTCTCTCGAGCCTCCTCCACACGCCCAGCCCCTCCGGCTACGAGCAGCCCGTGCAGCGGCTCGTCCGCGACTATCTGGCAGGCTGCGCGGATGAGGTCACGACCGACTCGCACGGCAACGTGGTGGGCCGCAAGGAAGGCGCGGGGAAAACGCGGATGCTCCTGGCCGGCCACTGCGACCAGATCGGTCTGATCGTGCAATACATCGACTCCGACGGCTTCATCTCCGTGCAGCCGATTGGCGGCTGGGATCCGATCCAGCTGATCGGGGCCCGGGTGACCATCTGGACGGCCTCCGGGCCGGTCGCGGGGGTGATGAGCCGCAAGCCGATCCACCTGCTCACCGACGAGGAGCGGAAGGTGGTGCCCAAAATGAAGGATCTCTGGATCGACATCGGGGCTACCGACAAGGCCGACTGCGAGAGCGT
>JBJOHE010000210.1:0-9390 GCA_046047895.1 Planctomycetota bacterium
AGAACGCCGGCCACACCGGGGCCGAGGAATACGGCCGGTTCCTGGCCGTCGTATTTCCCCACGACCAGCTCAAGATCCTGCCCTACAACCGCGTGGTCAAGGATCGCCACGGCCTCTCGGCTGAGCAGTTCCTCGAGCGGCTCCGCGGCGTCGGCGAGGTGCAGCCCGCCGCCGCCGGCACGCCCCCCGTCCCCGGCCAGGTGTTCGTGTTTGCGGGAGGCTCCTGGTGGTCGCTCACCTTCCCTGAGGCCTCGATCGACCGCACCGACCCGATCGCCAGCCTCGATGTCTCGCTGCTCCAGGACCGCGTGCTCGCGCCGATCCTCGGCATCGGCGACCCGCGCACCGACGAGCGGATCGAGTTCGTGGGAGGCATTCGCGGCTGCCGGGAGCTCGAAGAGCGGGCCGGCTCGGATGGCGTGGCCTTCTCGATGCACGCCACGAGCCCCGATGAACTCCTCGCGGTGGCCGACGCCGGCGAGATCATGCCGCCGAAGAGCACCTGGTTTGAGCCCAAACTCCGCAGCGGCCTGTTCGTCCACGAGTTTGAACGGATCCCGGCCGCCGGGGCCTGAACGCCTGCCGGCCTCAGCCCTCCGAGAGGGTGATCGCGTTTTCGATCAGGCCGATGTGGGAGTAGGCCTGGGGATGGTTGCCGAGGGTCCGCTGGAGGAGCGGATCGTACTGCTCGGGCAGCAGCCCCTCCGGCCCGGCCAGATCGATCATCGACTCGAAGAGCGACTCGGCGTCGTCGCGGCGGCCCGCCTTCCAGAGGGCGTCGACGAGCCAGCTGGCGCAGATGAAGAATCCGCCCTCGCGGCCCGGAAGGCCGTCGTCGGCGAGGTAGCGAAACACGGTGGGCCCCATCCGGAGCTGCCCTTCGATCGCGGTGATCGTTGCCAGAAACCGCGGGTCGGCGCAGTCCACCAGCCCGGTCAGCCCAAGCAGGAGCACCGCCGCATCGAGGTCGTCACCCTCGTAGGCGGCGGTGAAGGCCTGGGCCTTGTCGTTCCAGGCGTTGGCGAGAATGTCGGCGGCGATCTGGTCGCGGAGCGCCTCCCACTGCGGCCGCCGCCGGTCGAGGAACCGCTCCGATACCCGGATCCCGCGGTCGACGGCCAGCCAGCACATCACCTTCGAGTGGACGTGATGCCGGCGGGGCTTGCGGATCTCCCAGATCCCGTGGTCGGGCTCGTGCCAGCGGGCCTCCACGGCATGCACCATCGCCTCGACGAGCCGCCAGTGCTCACTCGACACCGGGGCCTCGGCGAGCAGCAACTGCCAGACGAGTTCGGCGATCGGCCCAAACACGTCGAGCTGCACCTGCCCGCGGGCGGCGTTCCCCACCCGGACGGGCCGTGACCCGGCGTAGCCGGCCAGTTCGGCGATCTCGGCCTCGGCCCCCACCTCGTGGCCGGTCACGGTGTACAGCGGCATCAGCCGCTCCGGGGCCGCCGCCCGGTCGATCACGCCGAGCATCCAGTCAAGAAAGCCCATCGCCTCGGCGAACGAGCCGAGCTTGACGAGCGCCGCGGCCGACATCGCCGCGTCCCGCAGCCAGCAGTAGCGGTAGTCCCAGTTGCGGATTCCCCCGATCTCCTCCGGCAGGCTGGTGGTGGCGGCGGCCGCGATCCCGCCGGTCGGTCCGTAGCAGAGCCCCTTGAGCGCAAGCGCGCTGCGGCGGACGAGCGGCCCTTCCCGGCGGGGTAGCACGAGCCGGTCGGCCCAGGATTCCCAGTAGGCCTTCGTAAGCCGATACCGCTCCTGGGGCATGATCGCCTGCTGCTCCCGCAGCGACCCGGTGCCGTAGCGGAGCTCCATCCGCAGGGGTTCTCCCTTGAGCGTGATCGTGCCCACGGCGGTCTGGTGGGAGCAGACGTCGCGGATCTCCCAGCGAACGCCCGGCGCCCGCAGCACGATCGGATCGATCGTGTCGTCGATTTCGAGCCCGCCCTCGCGGAGCACGATCCGCGTGGGGGAGCGACCGAAGTCGGGCCGGGGCGAGAACGTGATCCGCACCTCGCCCCGCCCTTCCACCTGACGGACAAGATCGGTGCGGCCAGCCCGCTGGGTGGGCCGGCCGGCCGAGCAGTCGAGAAAGTCGGTCACCGTCAGCCGCGGCCAGACGGTCTTGAGGATCAGGGAGTTGCCGTCGTAATGCTGCTGCGGAGCCGCGGTCTCGCCGACTGGCTCGATCGTGAAGTGGCCGGCGGCATCGCCGCCCAGCAGCGAGGCAAACAGGGCCGGCCCGTCCACCCGCGGGGCGCACATCCACACCAGCCGCGCGCCCGGAGCCACCAGCGCCATCACCCGGCCGTCGGAGAGCAGCGCATGCCGCTCGATCGGCACGGCACCGGCGCCGGCGAGCCAGGCCTCGCGGAGCCCGGCCAAGCGGGCCAGCCGCCGGGCCACGTCGGTAGGGTCGGGCACCCGAAACCTGGCCGCCGTCTCACCGCCGCCCACCTTCACCGCCACATCCGGGCCGTGGAGCCGCACGAACGCGTCTTCGTCGGTCACATCGTCGCCGAGATAGACGACCGCGGTCGCTCCCACCCGGTGCCGCAGGAGGTCGATCGCCTCCCCCTTCGAGGTGTCGACCACGGTCAGCTCCAGCACCTTCTTGCCCGTCTTCACCCGCACATCCGCCCAGGTGGCGGCGCCGCCGAGAAGTTCGGCCACCGCCGGTTCGGCCACGGCCTCGGCCACGTTGCGGTAGTGGAAGGCGATCGAGGCCGGCTTCGGCTCGATCCGAAACTGCGGGTCGCGGGCGGCGATCCGGTGCATCTCATCGAGGAGCCGCTGCCGGAGATCCACCTGCTGGCGGGTGAGCGACCGCACGAAGTCTTGGTCGAACTCGCTGCCATGGGAGCCCACGAGCATCACCTGCCCGTCGAGGGCGGAGAGGGCAGCCAGGTCGGCGAGCGACCGGCCGGAGATCACGGCGGCATGGGTGGAGCCGAGCGCCGCCAGGGCCCGCAGCGCCACGATCGACTCCCGCACCGGCACGGCCTGGGAGGGATCATCGACGATCGGCGACAGGGTGCCGTCGTAGTCGGTGGCCACGAGGAGCACGGGCACCTGGGCGATCGCCTCGAGGGCGTGGTCGAGATCGTCGAGCGCCGGCGGACAGTCTGCCTCCGGCTGGGCGGCCTTGCCTGTCACCGTGATGCTCCTGAGGAAACCGGTGCGGGCTGTCGGGCCTCGGAGCCGCCCGCTCCGGAGCCTGCCAACGCCGCGATAAAATCGTCGGCCCAGTCGTAGACCGTGCGCTTCCGCACCCGCTGCCTCAGGCTCCGCATCCGCCGGGCCTGCTCGGCGCGGGTCATCGCGATCGCCCGTTCGATCGTGACGGCCATCCCGTCGATGTCGTGGGGATTCACGAGCACCGCCCGTTCGAGTTCGTGGGCGGCGCCGGTGAACTCCGAGAGGACGAGCACGCCCGTGTCGTCTCGCCGGGCGGCGCAGTACTCCTTGGCCACAAGGTTCATCCCGTCGCGGAGGGGCGTGACGAGCATCACGTCGGCGGCCAGGTAGTAGGCGACGAGTTCCTCGATCGGCAGGCTGCGGCGAAGGTAGTGAACCGGCACCTGCCCGACCTCGCCGAATTCGCCATTGATGTGACCGACGAGCGTCTCGATCCGCTCACGGATCTCGATGTATTCATCGACCTGCTCGCGGGAGGGCACGCTCACCTGCACGAGCACCAGATCGCGGACGGTGTGCCGGCCGGCGGCGAGAATCTCGTGAAAGGCCCGGATCCGCTGGTCGATCCCCTTGGTGTAGTCCAGCCGGTCAACCCCGAGCATCACGGTGCGATGCTCGCCGAGTTCGGCTCGAATTTCCCGGGCCCGCGCGATCGTGGCCGGATCGGCAGCCAGCCGGTCAATTTTCTCGTAGTCGATCGAGATCGGAAACTCGCGGACCTCCACCGGCCTCCCCTCGACGTTGATCGATTGGCTCACACCCCGGTAGGGCGTGTAGCGGTTGACGAGCCGGATGAAGTTTTGCGCCCCCTGCTTCGTCTGAAACCCGATCACGTCTGAGCCCAACAGCCCCTCGAGGATCCGCTGCCGCCAGGGAAGTTGCGCGAAGAGTTCGACAGGGGGGAAGGGAATGTGGAGAAAGAATCCGATCCGCAGGTCAGGCCGCATCCGCCGGAGCATGCCCGGCACGAGCTGGAGGTGGTAGTCCTGCACGAGCACGCTCGCCCCGGGAGCCGCCTCCCGGGCCGCCGTCTCGGCAAACCGCTCGTTCACCGCCACGTACGGCCGCCACCAGTGCCGGTGAAACTGCGGCTGCTGGCAGGCGTCGTGATAGAGCGGCCAGAGCGTGCTGTTGGCGAAGCCCTCGTAGTAGTCCCGCACCTCTTCGGCCGAGAGCGACACCGGCACGTTGCACAGCCCGTCGTGACGGAAAGGGGCGATCTCGCCGGAGGCCGTGCCTCCCCAGCCGATCCACACGCCCTGCCGCTGCTGAAGGAGCGGCATCAAAGCCGACACGAGCCCGCCGGGGCTCGTCTCCCAGCCTCCGTCGGTCCGATGGACGGGCAGACGGTTTGCGACCACGACCAGCTCACCTCGGCCTGCCTCCGCCGCGGCGGGGACAACCGAGTGTTCGGCTCCACACATGACGGGATTGTAAGGCCTGCGGCCTACGATCCACAACCTGGCCAAACCTGATCGCGGACCGGGTGACCGCGACCGCTCTTCAGAAACAGGTGTTCAAGCCGCGCATCCGAGGCATCTTTGAATCGGCGGCTTCCCCGCTCACCGGCCCTTCTCTTCGGTCTCGACGCCGAGCGCCTCGCGCCGCTCGGCGACCGCGTCGGCCATGCTTCCATTCCCGGCGGCCCGAAACCGTTGCTCCGCCGCGGTGAAACTGGCCGCGGCATCCATGCGGTTGCCCTGTCGAGCGAGCACGACCCCGAGGTTGTAGTGGAAGACGGGCGCCGTTGGATCAAGCCGCACGGCCCGGCGGAACGCACCGGCCGCCTCCTCCAGATGGCCGGTCCGTTCGAGCACGCTACCGAGGTTGTTGGCCGCCACAGCCGAGCGCGGGTCGCCATCCACGGCCCGCCGGTAGGCGGCCGCAGCCTCGTCGAGCCGTCCAGCCGCATCGAGCGCCCGGCCGAGGGTCATGGCGGCCGCCGCACCGCCACCACCGGCTGAGGCCTTCTCCGCCATCGCCACGGCATCGTCGACGTCGCCTCGGTCGAGCGCGAGCCCGGCGAGGTTGTTCCAGGCGGCTCCCATCCGGGGCTCGAGTTCGGTGGCCTTCGTCCAGGCCCGCTCGGCGTCGTTGATCCGCCCGAGCTTCTGATAGGCATTGCCAAGATTGAACCAGCCGTAAAGAAACTTGGGGTTGAGTCCGACCGACCGCTCGTAGAGCTTCACGGCCTCACCCGCCTTACCCGTGTCGACGTACAGGGTGGCCAGGTTCGAAAGCGCGATCAGGTTGTCGGATTCGAGCGCCAGCGCCTTGCGGTTCTGCTCGGCCGCCCCGACGCGGTCGCCCTGCTGCGAGAGCACGCTCGCCAGGTTCGCATGGGCGTAGGCGTTGTCGCCCGTGACGGCCAGGGTGTAACGCCACAGGCTTTCGCTGTCTCGCCAGTGCCGGGTTTGCCACCAGCATCCGAAGGTGAGCCCCAGGAGCGCGACCGCCGCCACGGCAAGGCTGACAGACTTCGAAATCCTCAGCCGCTCGGCCCAATCGGCCAGCAGCCAGACGAGCGCCACCACGAGCCAGATCTGCGACACGTAGGTATACCGATCCGCGATCAACTGGATGCCACCCGGCACGAAGCCCACCACCGGCAGGAGCGTGACGAGATACCAGGCCCAGCCCGTCGTCAAGGCGGGCCAGCGCCGGCGAAGGCCCCAGGCCGCAGCCGTCATGATGGCGACGAACGCCCCGGCGATCGCCACCTGCGGCATCGTCGGCCCGACAGCTGAATAGGGGTAATGGGGTGCGAGTCCGATCGGCCAGAAAAACTGGAGCACGTACGATGCGTAGGCCACCACGCTCGACATCGCCCGCACCGGGAAGGGGAGCGTGTTGATCGGCCGCACGACATCGCCGACGGAGAGATAGGTCGCCACCGCCACGGCCGCAGCGATCGCCAGGAGCGGCAGTTTCTCGACCACGAGTTCTGCCCGCGTCCGCTGCGGGATCTCGGCCCGTGATCGCCGCTCAGGCTCGGGGCCGGTGGCGAGCCGGCCCAGCGGCCACCAGTCGAGGATCAGAAGGCCGATGGGCAGCGTCACGAGGATCGTCTTGCTCATCAGTCCGGCGGCGAAGCTGCCGAGCAGCAGGCCATATCGCTTCCACGACGAGGGCTTCTCCACATACCAGGCATAGGCCCAGAGGCTCAGCGCCAGAAACAGGCCGCTGAGCACGTCCTTCCGCTCGGTGATCCAGGCCACGCTCTCTGCCCGCAGCGGATGGATCGCGAAGATGCCCGCCGCCACGAGGCTGCGGCTCATCGAGCCGGTGAGCCGCGTGAGCGCCGCAAACAGCACGCTCGCAGCGGCCGCGTGGAGCAACGCGTTATGAAGATGGTACCCGCCCCACCAGCGGCCGAAGAGCTGGGCATCGAGCATGAAGGAGAGGGTGGTCAGCGGATGCCACTGGCCCACATGTCCCTCGGTCCAGGCCCGCATGAAGCCGTTCCAGGTGAGGCCCTCGAGCACGACCGCATCGATGTATTGATCGTCATCGAAGTTGAGGATCTGGAAGGATCCCGTCTGCCAGAAGACGGCGGCCACGAGGGCCACGAGCAGCACGACGCCGCTCCAAAAGGAAACGAGGTCATCGGCGTCTCGCGGAGCCGCGGCGATCGGCCGCGAGCGGGACTCGGTGGAGTGGACGCGACGACGGCGGGCGGCTGAGTGTGACATACCGGGAATCTACCCCCCGGGCAGGCCGCTGCAACCCGCTGATGCTCCTCACGCGTGGGAATACCCGCCCTGCCGCGGGCCGGTAGCCGGGGCCGGGTGGGTCGAGAAGTGGTCGACTGCCGCCCGGATATCGGACAGGAGGAGGTCGGCCATCTCCCGGTTGAAATCCCGCCGCACGAGGATCCGCTGAAAGGCGGTCTCGGCCAGTTCGCCCGTAAACGGATAGGCCGGCACCTGCCAGCCCCGCATCCGCAGCCGATCGGCGAGGTCGTAAAGCGTGAAGCCGAAAGTGGCGTCGGGCGGCAGTGTCCAGACCACGGCCGGAATGCCCCGCGCGGGATCACCATCGTGGATGATGTCGAAACAGCCCATGGTGGCCAGGTCGGCCGCCACGTGCCTGGCCACGGCATGCGCCTGCCCATGGATCGCCGCGTAGCCCTCCCGGCCGAGCCGCACGAAGTCGTAATACTGCGCGATCACTTGCCCCGCCGGCCGAGAGAAGTTGATCTGGAAGGTAGGCATGTCGCCCCCCAGATAACTCACATGGAAGACGAGGTCGTCGGGCAGGTCGGCCGGCTCCCGCCAGAGCACCCAGCCCACGCCCCGGGGCGCGAGCCCAAACTTGTGACCCGAGGCGTTGATGCTCTTCACCCGCGGAAGGCGGAAGTCCCAGGGCTCGTGGTTCGGAGCAGTGAACGGGGCCAGGAAGCCGCCGCTCGCCGCGTCGACGTGGATCGGAACGTCGAGGCCGGTCCGCTGCTCGAGCTCGTCGAGGGCTGCCGCGATCGCCGCCACGTTTTCATAGAGGCCGTGGTAGGTCACGCCCAGCGTGGGCACGACGAAGATCGTGTTTTCGTCGACGCGGGCGAGCACGTCTTCCGGGTCGAGGCACATCGCCCCCGGCCGCATCCCCACCTCGCGGATCTCGACGTCCCAATACTTGGCAAATTTGTGCCAGCAAATCTGGACGGCCCCGCAGACCATGTTGGGCCGGTCGGCGGGCTTGCCAGCCGCCTGCCGCCGCGCCCGCCATCGCCATTTCGCCGCCATGCCGCCGAGCATCGCCGCCTCGCTCGAGCCGATCGTGGAGCAGCCCATCGCCGCACCGGGCGCCTTCCAGAGGTCAGCGAGCATGTTCACGCACCGCCGCTCGATCTCGGCGGTCTGCGGGTACTCGTCTTTGTCGATCAGGTTCTTGTCGATCGCCAACTCCATCAGGTCCTGCACCTCCGGCGACTCCCAGGTCTGGCAGAAGGTGGCGAGATTCTGTTTGGCGTTGCCGTCGAGAAGCAGCTCGTCCTTGATCGCCTGATGGATGGCCCGCGGCGCACTGCCGGTGGCCGGAAAATGATCCCGCGGCAGATCGTCCGCCATCAGGTATTCAGGCGGGAAGGCCGCTGACTGCTGTCCGCTGGGCTGGGCTGGCTTGTGGGCGACCGGCTTGCGAGCCGCGTGGATGGATCGGTGCAGTGGCATGGGTATCTCTCCGAGGCGTGCGTGGACCCAGTCGAAGCCCCGGACGCGAGTCCGGGGACTCCGGGACGTTGAGCGAGCCCGGCACCCTACCACATCCCGCCTCCAGGCCAGGGTCAACGAGAACGGACCTCCGCTCACCCACGTTGCCGCCACGACTCGGCGAGCAGGATGCCCGCGGCGACAGAGACGTTGAGGCTCTCGACCGCGTTCGTGCCGGGAATGCACACCTGCGCGGTCGCGACGCGAGCCACGCTCGGCGACACGCCCCGCCCCTCGCTCCCGAGCACGATCACACTCCTGCCTGCCAGCGGCGCATCCGCGGGGGCCGTTCCCTTGTGGCTCGACGCCGCCACGATCGCAAAGCCGGCGGCGGCCAGCCGGCGAAGATCGGCGGCCGGTTCGGCGAGGTCGCAAACCGGCACGATCTCAGCCGCACCCTCTGCCACCCGCACAGCGGCGGGCGAGAGCGGCGGCAGTTCGCCGGCCTTGCCCACGACAGCCATCACCCCGAAGTGGGCGGCGGTGCGCAGGATCGAGCCGAGGTTGTGAGGGTTCTCCACGCCGTCGAGGTAAAGAATTGGACCGGTGCAGCGGCCCTTCTCGACCAGCGCGAGCAGGTCGACGAGCGACTTTCGGCGAATCGCCTTCGCCAGGATCGCGACGCCCTCGTGGTGGGTGGCCCCCGAAATCCGCCGCAGGCTTTCCTCGGGCACGATCTGAAAGCCCTTATGGTTGGCCGCGCACCAGGCGAGCAGTTTGGCAAACCGCGGCTTCTTCGCCGCCGTGAGATAGACCCGCACGATGGCATCGGGCCGCCGCTCGAAGAGGGCCTCGCAGGCCCGCAGGCCGTGGTAGGTCTCCTCGGAAGTGGCCTGGTGGCGACGGACCGCCTCGGACCGCGGACCCGACCGAGCTGCGGTTCGTCGCTCACCCACTGCCGCGGCCGGCCGCAGGGTTTTGCTCGTCGCCGACCCTGTCGGCCGCCGACCGGGGTGCTTGCCGCTGGGCTTCTTCATGC
>JBJOHE010000211.1:0-3314 GCA_046047895.1 Planctomycetota bacterium
TTCAGGTCGCTGTTGAACCTGGGCTGCACGTCCTTGACGAGCCGGCTCTCGAGCAGGAGCGCGTCGACCTCGCTTTCCGCCTCGAGGTAGTCGATGTCGCGGATCTCCTGGACGAGATCGGCCGTGCGGCGATCCTCGGCGGCGGCCTTGAGGAAGTAGCTGCCGGCCCGGGCCCGGAGGTTCTTGGCTTTGCCGACGTAGATCACTCGGCCCGCCGCATCTTTCATTAAATAGACGCCCGGCGTCTGCGGAAACGACCGCACCTTGCGGGCCGCCGCCGACCGGTCGCGGGCCGCCGCGGCGGCGTCGGTGTCGGCGGGGAGGGTCTCGGCGGGCTGGATCGAGGCGAGCGTGGAAGGAGGCTGGCCGCTCGGCGGTGGGTGGTCGCGGTGCTCCGGCGGCATTTCGCTCATGCCAAAGAGTCTACAAATGGCGGCCGGCTTGCAGATTGGGGGGCTTCGCTCGCTGGAAACGAGTGGTATGCGAGGTACGCATAGGCGGTAGGCCGCCCGTGCATTTGTGGACTTCGGGCGACACTGTCATGCTCTTCGCAGTGTGAGTGGGGGACATTCAACCTCCGAACCTTTTGGAACTTCTGGAGCCGAGCCATGACCATCCGAACCATCATCGCCGCCGTCCTGGTCGTCGCCGCGATTCCCTGCCGCGGCGACACGCCCGCCAGCTGCCCCGTGATCGGGCAGGCCGCCGCCGCCGGCCGGACGACCTCGGCAGGGGCGATGACCAACGGCGACTGGTGGCCGAACCAGGTCAATCTCGCGATCCTCCACCAGAATGCACCCGCTGGAAACCCGCTGGGGAGCGGATTCGACTACGCGGCGGAGTTCAGCTCGCTCGACCTGGCTGCGGTGAAGCAGGATCTGCGTGAACTCATGACGAGCTCCCAGGAGTGGTGGCCCGCCGACTACGGCCACTACGGTCCGCTCTTCATCCGCATGGCCTGGCACAGCGCCGGCACCTATCGCGTGACCGACGGCCGGGGCGGAGCCGGCTATGGCACGCAGCGGTTCGCGCCGCTCAACAGCTGGCCCGACAACGCCAACCTCGACAAGGCCCGCCGGCTGCTCTGGCCGATCAAGCAGAAGTATGGCCAACAGATCTCGTGGGCCGATCTGATGATCCTGGCCGGCAACGTCGCCCTCGAATCGATGGGCTTTGAAACCTTCGGCTTCGGCGGCGGTCGGGCCGACGTCTGGGAGCCGCAGAACGACGTCGACTGGGGGCCGGAGACCGAGTGGCTCGGAGACAAGCGATACACCGGTTCGCGGCAGCTCGACAACCCGTTGGCGGCGGTGCAGATGGGCCTGATCTACGTCAACCCGGAGGGGCCCAACGGCAAGCCTGACCCGTTGGCTGCGGCCCACGACATCCGCGAGACGTTCGCCCGGATGGCGATGAACGACGAGGAGACCGTGGCTCTGATCGCCGGTGGCCACACCTTCGGCAAGTCGCACGGGGCGGCCAGCGCCGACCATGTCGGCCCGGCTCCCGAAGGAGCGCCGCTCGAGGAGCAGGGACTGGGCTGGAAGAACCGGTTCGGCACGGGCAAGGGAGCCGACACGATCACCAGCGGCCTCGAGGGCGCCTGGACCGCGACTCCCACAAGCTGGTCGAGCGGCTACCTCGACAACCTGTTCGGCTATGAGTGGGAGCTGACCAAGAGCCCGGCCGGGGCCTGGCAGTGGACGCCGACGGACGAGTCGGCCAAGGGCACCGTGCCCGACGCCCATGACGAGTCGAAGACCCACGCGCCGATGATGTTCACGACCGACATCGCCCTGCGGATGGATCCTGCCTACGGGCCGATCGCGAAGCGATTCCACGATCACCCCGAGCAGTTTCAGGCCGCCTTCGCCAAGGCCTGGTACAAGCTCACGCACCGCGACATGGGACCCGTGTCGCGGCTGCTCGGGCCGGAGGTGCCAGCGGCCCAGCTCTGGCAGGATCCGGTTCCGGCGGTCGATCATCCGCTCATCGACGCAGCCGACATCGTGGCGCTCAAGTCGAAATTGCTCGGCTCGGGCGTGTCGGCGTCTGACCTGGTGAAGACGGCCTGGGCCTCAGCCTCCACCTTCCGGGGCAGCGACAAGCGGGGCGGGGCGAACGGCGGCCGGCTTCGGCTCGCGCCGCAGAAGGATTGGGCTGTCAACGAGCCGGGCCGCCTGGCGGCGGTGCTCGAGCGGCTGACGGCCATCCAGCAGGAGTTCAACGCAGCCCAGACCGACGGCACGAAGGTGTCGCTCGCCGACCTGATCGTGCTCGGCGGCTCCGCGGCGGTCGAGCAGGCGGCCCGAAAGGCGGGCCACGACGTGACGGTTCCCTTCACGCCTGGGCGGACCGACGCCACCCAGGAGTTGACCGACGCCGAGTCGTTCGCCGTGCTCGAGCCGAAGGCTGACGGCTTCCGCAACCACCTGCCGGCGGACATCGACCGGCCGGCCGAGGAGCTCCTCGTCGATCGGGCGCAACTGCTCACACTTTCCGCGCCGGAGATGACCGTGCTCGTGGGCGGCATGCGGGTGCTCGGGGCGAACACCGGCTCCGGGCCGATGGCCACGCTTGGCGTGTTCACGGACCGTCCGGGCACGCTCTCGAACGACTTCTTCGTCAACCTGCTCGACATGGGTGTGGAATGGCGGAAGTCACCGGTGTGCGACCAGTTCTTCGAGGGCGTCGACCGCAAGACGGGTGACGTGAAGTGGACGGCCAGCCGCGTCGATCTCGTGTTCGGCTCGAACTCGCAGCTCCGGGCGATCGCCGAGGTCTACGCCGCGGCCGGCGGCCAGGAGAAGATGGTGCAGGATTTCGTCGCGGCTTGGACGAAGGTGATGAACCTCGATCGCTTCGACCTGCCCGCCGCCGCGCGGGCGGGGCGGGAGGTGGCCGCCCGGTAGGGCGGCCACCGTCAGGCGGGTCCGCCTGCCCAGACAAACTCCACCGTCTTGTCGATCTCGGGATGAAGGCTCTGGTGCACCGGGCAGGTGTGGGCCGCCCGTTCGAGCAATTCACGCTGGGGGTGATCAGGTGGTAGTGGCAGCCTGATCCGCGTGACGAGCGAGGCGATCCGCCGGGGCGGCGTGGCCGACATCACCTTCGTGGTTTCGGCTGTCATCCCGGTGAGATCGATTGTGTGGCGGTCGGCCACGATGCCCATGATCGTCATCATGCAGGCCCCAAAGGCCGTGGCCACCAGGTCGGTGGGGGAAAACGTCTCCCCCTTGCCGTGGTTGTCGACGGGGGCGTCGGTGGTGAGCGTCGAGCCCGACGGCTCGTGGACGGCCTCGCAGCGGAGGCCG
>JBJOHE010000212.1:0-4577 GCA_046047895.1 Planctomycetota bacterium
TGGCTCGGTACGCGGATCAAAGAGGGGGAACGGATGCGAATGGCGTCACGCCCTCCAGTGACGCTGTACCGAATCAGCCGGGAGGAGTACTCGCACGTGGTTCACGATCTGCTGGGTGTGCGATATGACGCCACCGCGCCCGGAGAAATGACCCCTGATCCCGGATGGCATGGCTTTCGTCGGATCGGCTCCGAACTTGCCCTTTCCCCGTCGCACATCGAGAAATATCTCCGCGCCGCACGAACGGTGATGGATCAGGCATTTCCGGAAACCGCCGCGGCCCCCCGAAAATACCGCAAAGATGCGATCGAAGTCGACTGGCCGAATCGGACGAAGCGAAAGCTGCTCGAGGAAAAAGGGATGCTCGACGACGTGCGGCTCCTGATCTGGCCAGGCCATCGTCTGAGCAACGTCGGCCCGACCCATCCGGGGCACGATCTGCCCCCCGGTCTGTATCGCGGGCGGCTGACGCTCAGTGGCTTGCCCTCCCGCGACGGTCGACCGCCCCATGTGGCCCTCTACTGCAAGCAACTCGATCGGACGCTTTTCGAACAGGATGTGATCGCTCCGGAGGATGAGCCGGTGACACTCGAGTTTGAGACATTTCTCGGCGGCAAGATCGGCGTCGAGATCGACAACGAGGTAAATGGCCCATCGAATAGCCCGCGGTCTGGCCGTCCCGCACACAGTCACGTGTTCACGCGGCTCGACGATCCGCGGTCCCGCGCACCGTGGCAGCGAAAGATGACCGACGAAGACGGCAACGCCCTGTTCCCGATCCTGATCTTTGACGCGATCGAATGGGAGGGGCCGATCGAACCCGCCGAGGACGTGGCAAAGCGACAGGTATTTGTCGTTCAGGACGATGCGGCTCGAAAGGATGTCGTCGACAGCCTCCTGCGGTTCGCACGTCAGGCGTGGCGGCGGCCCGTGACGCCCGCCGAACTCGACCGGTATCTCGCCATCTATGAGACCGAGCTGGCGGCGGGGGAGTCGGTGCGGTCGGCCTGGAAGACGGCGATGCTGGGGATCCTCGCATCGCAGGCGTTTACACACCTCTCCGAGGGCAGCCCTGGCGTTTCTCGCCGGCAGGTCAACGCCGTGGAACTTGCCTCGCGGCTGTCCTTCTTCCTGTGGAATTCGATCCCCGATGAGCGGCTGCTGGCCATGGCCGAGCGTGAGGGCCTCAGCCGGCCCGAGGGATTGGCCAGTGAATTGGCCCGCATGATGGACAGTCCGAAGATCGACCGCTTCATCGAATCGTTTGCGCGACAGTGGCTCCAACTCGACACGCTGGGCATGTTTCCGCCCGACAAGAAGCTCTACCCGGACTACGACTCGTGGCTCGAGAAAAGCATGGTTGCCGAGTCGGTCGGCTGTGTTCGGGAGGTGTTTCGAGAGAACGCGTCGATTCGTGAGTTTCTCGATGCCGACTGGACGATCGTGAATCCACGGTTGGCCCGGTTCTACGGTCTTCCGCAGCCTGCCGAGTCGGGCTTTCAGCGAGTGGCCCTCCGTGCCGACGATCATCGGGGGGGGCTGCTCACGCAGGCGGCGGTGCTTTCGCTCACATCGGATGGCACGCGCCACCGTCCCGTGCATCGGGGCATCTGGGTTTCCGAGACCATTCTTGGAAAGATTCCCAACCCACCTCCCGCCAATGTCGCGGCGATCGAACCGAATCCGGTCAACGAGCCGCGGGCCACGATCCGCATGAAACTTGCGGCGCACACCAACCACTCCCAGTGTGCGGCCTGTCATCGCAGCATCGATCCGCTCGGCTTCGCCTTCGACAACTACGATGCCATCGGCCGTTGGCGGACGCATGAGTTTGTTCAGACCGGCACCGGAGCTCACCCTGCCGTGGATGCCAGTGGGAAGATGCCGGACGGACGGCCCTACAACGGCCCCGAGGAGTTTAAGAAGCGGCTGAGCGAGAATCTCGACGATTTTGCCGAAACGCTCGTTGAAAAACTTGCCACCTATGCTCTTCGCCGAGCCATGACGGTCGATGACCGTGATCAGATCAAGGCCGTGGCCCTCAGCTGCCGTGACGATGGCTATCGGCTGCGGACGGTGATCGAAGCCCTGGTGATGTCCGACCTGTTTCGCAAGCGGTGATCCGAGAGGGGCGATTTCCCCATCCTGCGCCCACCCAACCCCGCGAGGAGAACGAACGATGGCCAGAAGAGTGCCGGGTGCCTGGAGAATCAATCGGCGGCATGTGCTGCGAGGCACCGGCGCGGCAGTCGCGCTGCCGTTGCTTGATTGCATGGCGGCGGCTCCGACAGCATTGGCGGTCGAAGAGCCCGTGAGACGTAGTGTCTTCATTTATCTCCCCAACGGCGTCAATACGCTCGACTACCAGATTCTTGAGTCTGGATCCGGCTACGCATTCAGTCGGTCACTCAAGCCGCTCGAGCGGCACCGGCAGGTGGTGACGCCCGTCAGCGGTCTCCACCATCCGCACGCCCTCGGCAACCATCACGGCTGCCAATCGATCTGGTTGACCGGAGCCAAGATCGGGCCAACCGAGCGAAACTCGATTTCGGTGGACCAACTCATGGCGGAACGCGCCGCCCCGCATACCCGCTATGCGTCGCTGGTGTTGAGCAACACGGGCCGCTCCCTGTCCTACAACGCGGATGGCATCCCTCTTCCCGCCGAGACCAGACCGGCGGAAGTGTTCCGTCGGTTGTTTCATTCACCGGAAGGTGGGATCGCGAAGGAGCGGCGGGAGCTGCACAAAACCGGCAGCGTGCTCGATGCCGTTTTGGATGAGGCGCGGGCCCTCGAACGGTCGATCGGCTCGGCCGACCGAACCCGACTCGATCAGTATCTTACGAGCGTTCGTGAGGTCGAGATCCGCACCGAGCGGGCTGATCGTTGGCTCGACGTGCCTCGCCCTGCCGTTGATTCGGCTACTGAGCGTCGTCTGACCCACGACGTCTCCCAGCAGAAGGTGGGCGACTATTTTCGGACGATGTACGACCTGATGGTGCTCGCCTTCCAGACCGACATGACCCGCGTGATCACCTTCAGCAGTGGTGAGGAAGGGAAGGGGTTGCCGATCCCCGAGATTCAGATCAATCAGACGCGACACTCGCTGTCGCATCACAACGGTGATCCGGAGCAGTTGCGGCGGCTCACCGAAAGTGACGCATTCAATATCGAGCAGTTCGCTTACCTGCTCGACCGACTGGCCTCCGTTTCGGACGGGGAAGGAACGCTGCTTGACACAACGATGGCCCTGTACGGCAGCGGCATGGCGTACGGCCACAGCCATGGCAATGCCAATGTGCCCACCATCCTCGCCGGCGGCCACCGCCTGGGGCTGCGGCATGGCAGCCATGTCGACTACAACCAAGGCCACTTTGAAGGCTACGACCTGACAAATGTTCGACGTCACTACGAGATCTGTTCACGGCCAGTGAATGAAAAGGGCCGACTGAGCAATCTGCTCCTGACGATGGCGCAGAGGATGGGAGTGGAGATCGAGCGGTTTGCCGACAGCCTGGGCACAGTCTCCGAGGTGGAGGCCTGACATGCGATCCACCGTTCGAGCTGGTCATGTGGTGGTGTGGCTGTTGGCGGCCATCAGCGGGAACGTGCCAGTGGCGACCCCGGCCGAAAGTACGTCCGCCACGCAGCGGCCGGGGGCCCCGAACGAGACGCCGATCGCCACCTCCGATGCCTTTCCGGAGCGCGGGACGGCCCACCCCGGCGCCGGGGAACTGACCATGGTCGATCATGTCAATCGGATGGCGGTCTTGCGGCCTGACCGGACGGATGCCCAGAACAAGTACCATCAGGATCTGCCGCACCACGTCGCGCTCCTACCGTATGCGGAACTGTTTTCCTGCGGGGCGCGGGCGAACCTTGAGGATATTCCGCTGGGAACACACCTCTTCGGATGGTTTCACCTGGGGCCGCGGGGTTGGTTTGCCGTGCGACTGGCAAGCACCGACTACGAGGCAACCGTCAAGAATGAACCCAACGAGCGGTCTCCGGATGCCCCCTATTGCCGGGCGATTCGGCTCGAGGACGACTTTTCTTTCGATGCCCGTCGCGACGTCGTCTGGGAGATCGTTTCGATAGATCGGGAGAACCGCAAGGTCGTCGCCCGTCTCACCGCAGCCACCTCCGCCGAGCACCTGGAGACCCCAGCCAGTCTGGCGGCGTCCGACTATGAGGCGCCGCTCTGTCTTGAAGGTGAGCAGACCTTCGACTTTGATTCAGCGACTCGTGTCTGGAAGGGGCAGGGGCTTTTCACGGTGGAGGATCTCGCTCCCGGCCTGCGAGTGCTCCTCAACCGCACCTGGGCGACACTGTACGGCCCCGGACGTCTCACGGATGTGTGGGTCGACGTGGAGAGCCGGCGACGAGCGATCGAACGACAGGCACGACGGTTCATCGAGCATGAACGGTTTCGCGGTGTGCCGGCTCGGATTGAGTCGATCGAGTACGGCGAGAATGCCTCCGGCGTGGTGACGGTGACACTCTACGCTGCGGTGTCCGCAGTGGCCCGGGAAGCCGTCGTTCCCAAGTCTCGCGGCGCCGTCATCGTCGTGGAACCA